>DAORUA010000533.1:0-2447 GCA_035432945.1 Vicinamibacteria bacterium
ACCGCGATCAAGGCCCTCAAGGCGAGCCCGACCCTCTCGATCCTCGCCATCGGCACGCTCGCGGTGGGTATCGGCGCCACCACCACCGTCTTTTCTCTGGCGGACCGGATCCTGCTCCGACCAGTCGACTTCGGCGGGCATACCGGCCGGGTGGTCTCGGTGAACTCGATCCACGCCGATAAGCCTCTCGACCTCGAGGAACAGGGCCTGTCCTGGCCCGAACTGCGCGAGGTCCGCACCGCCCGGTCGTTCGAACGCGTCGAGGGATTCGTGTTCCGGAACTTCAACATCGACTCCACCGTCGACGGCGGCGGGTACCGCGTGCGCGGCGGGTCGGTCACCAGCGGCCTCTTCCGCGTTCTCGATGAGAAGCCCGTCCTCGGCCGGGACTTCAATGAAGCGGATGCCGCCGACTTCGGCTTCGAGACCTCGGTGCTCCTCTCCCACGAATTGTGGCAGACGCGCTTTGGCGGCGATCCGGGGATCGTGGGGAAAGCCGTCGCGCTGAACGGCCGTCAACTCACGGTGGTGGGCGTGATGCGTCCCGGATTCTCGTTCCCGTTCCGGCAGCAGATCTGGCTCCCCTACGCGCCCAATCCGAACCGTCCTTCCACCGACCGGTTCTTCATGGCCGTTGGCCTGCTGCGACCCGACGCGAGCCTCGCCACCGCGGGGTCCGATCTGCGCGGGGTGACCGAGCGGCTTCTCTCCGCGTACCCGGACGCGATGAAGGACATGTCGCTCCGCGTCTTCGACTTCAAGGCCCTGCTGCTCGGCGGCACCGCCCAGGCCTGGACTTCCATTCTTCTCCTGGGAGCGGGCCTCCTTCTCATCGTGGCCTGCGCGAATCTCGCGAGCGCCCTGGTGGCGCGGTCGCTCGACCGGCGGAAGGAGTTCGCGATCCGTTCCGCGATGGGGGCCTCCCGGCGCGACCTCATCTTCGACGTGAGCAGCGAGGCCGTGGTGATCGCGCTCGCCGGAGGGCTTTGCGGCTACTCGATCTCGCGGGCCGCCCTTCCCGCCTTCGTAAACAGCTTTCCCGAGCCCCTGCCCTACTGGCTCGTCCTCACCTCCGATAGCCGGGCCTTCGGAGTCTCCCTGCTCCTCGGCGCGTTCACCGCGCTGACCCTCGGATTGCTGACCGCCCGCCGCGCCTCCGCCATCGACCTCACGCGCGACCTCAAGGACGGCGGCCGCGCGGGCTCGCCCAGCCGGGAAGCGCGCCGCACCCAGGGCGTCCTCGTCGCCTCGCAGGTCGCGGTCTCGGTCACTCTGTTCGTGCTCGCGAGCCTGCTGGTCAAGAGCGGAGACCGCCTCCTGACCGCGGATTCCGGGATGCGCGAAGAGGGACTTCTGACCTTCCGCGCGTACATCAGCGGCGACGCCTACGACGCGCCCGCGGCAAGGACCGCCGCGATCGACGGTCTCGTCGCCTCGCTCCAATCCCGCCCGGAGGTCATCGAGGCCGCGGTCATGAGCGCCGTGCCGGTCGACGACTCGGGCGACGATGTCCGCGTCGGGCTGGGCGCCGAGAAATCGATCAAGGAGATGGCTCCGGCGACCCTCGTGCGCGCCAGCCCGGGCGCCTTCGAGACGCTCGGCCGCGGCTTCCTCGTGGGCGGCGGTTTCGAGAGAGGCGACGCCAGCCTGAGCGCCTCCGCGCCCGCGAAGGCGGTCCTGGGCCTTCGCCTCGCCGAAAGGCTTTTCGGGGGCGCAAAGGAAGCCCTCGGGCGGAATCTCACCATCCAATCCGAGGAGGCGGCCGCCCGCTACCCCGTCCGCGTGGTCGGAGTCGTGCCGGACATCCAGTGGGAGGAATTCGGCGAAACCACCGACTACTCCGCGAACGCGATCTACGTGCCCCGGGGGCTCGAGGCCGGCCGCAACATCGCGGTCCTGGTGCGCGCCCGATCCGCGGCGGGGGCCGCCTCGCTCGCGCCCTCCACTCCCCGACTGGTGTCTCAGGCCATCCCGGGAGCCTCGGCCTACGATGTCCGGACCATGATCGAGCTTCGCGCCTTCACCAGTGCGGAACAGCGGCTTTTCGGCCGCATCATGAGCGGCTTCGGGGCGGGCGCCCTGGCGGCCGCGGCGACCGGCCTGTACGGGCTGCTCGGTTACTTCGTGGCCACGCGCAAGCGAGAGATCGGGGTGCGCCTCGCGCTCGGCGCATCTCCGCTCGAGGTGGCGCGCCTGGTGGTGTCGCGCGCGGCCTGGCTCGCGGGGGCGGGGACGGTGACCGGAATCGCGGTGGCTCTCCTGCTCGCGCGCCTGGCCTCGCGCCTCCTCTTCGGTGTCGACACCTTCGACTTGAGCGCCCCCCTGGCCGGCGCTTTCGCGCTCGTGTCCCTCGTGGTGGCCGCAAGCGCCGTTCCGGCGGTCCGGGCCGCGCGGGTCGATCCCGTGGACGCGCTGCGGGCCGAATAGAAACCGGGCTGATCGAGGTC
>DAORUA010000534.1:0-2439 GCA_035432945.1 Vicinamibacteria bacterium
CTTGTAATGATCGCCATCGAGCCAGATCTCCGTGATCGACCGGAACCGGTGGTTCCCCCGGATCTGATCCACGGGCAGGTGGCAGTGGTAGTCGATGATGGGAAGGTTCTTCGCGACATCGTGGAAGAGATGCCGCGCAAGCTCGGTTTCGAGCAGGAAGTCCTCGGTGATGAACCGGGCGGTCATGCGACGGTCCTGAGCTTCGCCGGCTCCAGCCGCGGGGCCAGGAGATGGATCGCGAGGATGGCCACGAAGTAGATGACTCCCGCGATGGTGAACATGGTGACGTAGCTTCCCTGGTTCTCACGGAACCAGCCCGCGGCGAGGTTCATCAGGAAGCCACCCATGGCCCCCGCGAACCCGCCGAAGCCCACCACCGAGCCCACCGCCGGCCGCGGGAACATGTCGGACGCGGTGGTGAAGATGTTGGCGGAGAAGCCCTGGTGCGCGGCGGCGGCGATGCCCACGAGCCACACCGCGACCCAGGCGCTCTCCACCCGCGGCGCCATGGCCACGGGCAGGATCAGGAAAGCGCAGACCAGCATGGCGGTCTTGCGGGCGGCATTCACGGTCCACCCGCGCTTCAGAAGGTGCGAGCTGAGCCAGCCGCCCCCCACCGACCCCACGTCGGCGAGCAGGTACACGGTCACCATGGGCAGGCCGATGTTCTTGATGTCGAAGCCGAAGCGGTCGTTCATGAACAGCGGGAACCAGAACAGGTAGAACCACCAGACCGCGTCGGTCAGGAACTTGCCGATGGCGAAGGCCCAGGCCTGGGGGTAGCGAAGCAACTCGGCCCAGACCACGGAAATGGCCGGCTCGGGAGGATCGCTGTCGATGTGCGCCCGCTCGGTGGCGCTCAGGGTGGGATGTTCGGCGGGTTTGCGATAGATCGGCCACCAGAAGAACACCCACACGATGCCGATGAGGCCGGTGACCGCGAAGGCCGCGCGCCAGCTGTAGGTGAGGGTGAGCCAGGGCACGACCAGGGGCGCCAGGATCGCGCCCACGTTGGACCCGGCATTGAAGATCCCGGTGGCGAACGCGCGCTCCTTCCTGGGGAACCACTCCGCCACCGTCTTGATCGCGGCCGGGAAGTTGCCCGATTCGCCCAGCCCGAGGGCGAAGCGCGCGACCCCGAATCCGAAGGCGGTCGCGGCGAGGGCGTGGCCGGCCGCGGCGAGGGACCACACCACCAGATAGACCGCGTACCCGATGCGGGTTCCGAAGCGATCGATGAACCAGCCCGCGAAGAGGAAGCCGATCGCGTAGGCCAGGGTGAAGGAGGCGCTGATGCGCCCGTACTCGATGGGCGTCCAGCCGATCTCCTTCTCGAGGAGCGGAGCCAGAAGGCCGAGAACCGACCGGTCGATGTAGTTGATCGTGGTCGCGAAGAACAGGAGCGCGCAGATGCCCCAGCGAACGTAACCCACCTTGCCGGACTTGTCGTCGGTCATCGGGCGTCCTCTTTCGAAATCAGGCCACGAACTTCTGCCAGACCCGGCCGGTCGGGAATTCGTATTCCGCGATCGACTGCGGCTTGATGTCGATGCTGTAGCCGGGGTTGAGAGGCGTCACGTACCGCGCGTTCTTCGCGACGCACGGGTCGACGAAGTGTTCGTGCAGGTGGTCGACGTACTCGCAGACCCGGTTCTCCAGGGAGCCGGAGACCGAGATGTAGTCGAAGATCGAGAGGTGCTGGACGTACTCGCACAGGCCGACCCCGCCCGCGTGCGGGCAGACCGCCTTTTTGAACTTGTTCGCCATGAGGATCACGGACACCGCCTCGCCCACCCCGGCCATGCGGCAGGAGTCGACCTGCACGAACTTGATCGCGTCCGCCTGCAGGAGTTGCTTGAACATCACCCGGTTCTGGCAGACCTCGCCGGTGGCGACGCCGATGGGCGCCACCGCGCGCGCGATACGAGCATGGCCGAGGATATCGTCGGGGCTCGTGGGCTCCTCGATCCACCAGGGATCGAACTTCGCAAGGGCCTTCATCTGGGTGATGGACTCTTCCACATCCCAGCACTGGTTGGCGTCCATCATCAGCTTGCGGGAGGGGCCGATCTCCTCGCGCATGATCGCGGCGCGGCGGACGTTGTCCTCGAGGTTCTGGCCGACCTTCATCTTGAAGGCGGTCCAGCCTTCCGCGATCGCCTCCTTGCACAGCCGCCGCACCTTCTCATCGGGATAGCCGAGCCAGCCGGTGGAGGTGGTGTACGCGGGATAGCCGTCCTTCCGCATCTCGGCCTCGCGCGCCTCGCGCCCCGCCCGGGCGGCGTGCAGCATGAGGGTCGCCTCTTCCGGCTTCAGCACGTCGGTGATGTAGCTGAAATCGATGGTGGAGACGAGCTGCTCGGGAGTGAGGTCGACGAGATGCTTCCACATCGGCTTCTTCTCGCGCTTGGCCCAGAGGTCCCACACCGCGTTCACGAT
>DAORUA010000535.1:0-2411 GCA_035432945.1 Vicinamibacteria bacterium
TCGGTCATGTGGCGCGACATCGTGGGCGAGTGGGACAGTTGTGAATTCGCCCCGCTGGCCGCGGAATCCCCTTCAAGGGCCTTGGCGAGACCGAAGTCGAGAACCTTCACCTTTCCATCCGGCGTGACCGTGACGTTGGCGGGCTTGAGGTCGCGGTGGATGATGCCGCGCTCGTGGGCCTCTTCGAGTCCCTCCGCGATCTGCTTCGCGATGGCGATCGCTTCGTCCATCGGAATCGCGCCCCGCTTCAGGCGTTCCGAGAGATCCTCTCCCTCCACCAGTTCCATGGCGAGGAAATGCGCGGTCGACCCGTCGGGGAGCATCGCGCCTTCAAAGCCGTAGACATGCGCGATGTTCGGGTGATTGAGCGAAGCCAGGAGCTGGGCCTCGCGCTTGAATCGCCCGAGACGTTCAAGGTCGCCGCCCAGCGCCGCGGGCAGGACCTTGATGGCCACATCGCGATTGAGCGTGGCGTCCCGCCCGCGGTACACCTCTCCCATCCCGCCCGCGCCGATGGCGCCGACGATCTCGTAGGGGCCAAGGCGAACTCCAATCCCCAGCGTCATCGGATCCTCACTTCTTCCCGCTCATGCGCCGCGCCAGTTCCTCGCGCCAGCCGGTGACCAGAACCGCGTGCGCGGAGTCGGCGTTCTTGAAGTCGTTCCGGAGCCGCTTGATCGCGAGGATCCGGCCATCCGGGTGCACGTCGTAGTTCGGGCGGAATATCCCCTGGAGGAGAGAGGAGGCCTGGCGCGGCGGGCCGAAGCGCAGGCCCTCGCCCTCCTCGCTGACCGAGACGGCCATGATGGGTCCGGGCCGATTGGGATCCGCCGTCTCCACGAAATAGAGGCTGCGGCCGTTCCGGGACCAGCGGGGCCCTCCCCCCCCGCGGCCGGAGACCTGCAGACGTGGCCCCTGGCGCAGGATGGAAGTGACGAAGACCTGGATCTGCCCCTTCTCGTCGCTCTGGTAAGCGAGCCAGCGCCCGTCCGGCGAGACCCGGCCGTACTCGTCCAGACCCGGAAGAGCGACGAGAGGCTGCGGCTCTCCCTGGTTCAGGGGAAAGAGAAAGACATCGCTGTTGGTTGACGGGAAGAAGAGACCGACGACGACGGCGCTGCCGTCAGGGAGCCATGACGTCGGTCCCACGCCGTTGGAGCCGGCAACCGGCACCTCGAGTTCGGCCGTCGCGCCGGACATCGGGCGAATCCTTATGCTGGCGTCGCTCACTCGAGCGGCGTAGGCGAGGCGCTGGCCGTCCGGCGACCAGGCGGGCGACAACTCGCCCGCTCCATCCGTGGTCAGAGGGGTCAGGCCGCCCCGCTCGATATCCTTGATGAAGATTCCCTGTCCTCGCACCGAGCGGCCGTCGTAAGCGATCCGGCGGCCATCGGGTGAAATCTCCAGGCTGGTGACGTAGATCGACTCGTGGAACGCGGGCGTCTCCTTCCCCTTCTCATCGACCCAGACGAGATCGGTCCCCTTGGCGGGGTCGACGACTCCGGACGGCCGGTAGAGGAGGTCGCCCCCCTCCGACAACGAAATCTCGGCGCTGCCGTCTCCACTCGCTTCGTCATCCGTGTAGCCCATCAGACCTTCGAGCACCGGCGTCGCCGGCTCTTCCAGGGTCAGCCGATTTGGATCGAACCGCAGGGCATAGAGCACATGGTCGCGCACGAAAGTGAGGTAGCCGCCCGCCGCGTACCGGGGGAAGGCCCCGCCCCGAACCAGAACGGTGCGCCGGCCGTCGGCGAGCGACACCGCCTCGATACTGGCGTCGTCGTAGTCCTGGCCGGTGTGCTGAACCATGAACACCACGGCTTTCCCGCCGGGGAGGAAGGAAGGCCAGCGGTGGGATCTCTCGGAATTCGCGGCATCGAGAGTGGTGAGGGGAACCGGCTGTCCGCCGGAGTCGGAGACCCTGAACAGGCCGGTGTTGATCCGGGCGAACACGATCTGGTTGCCGCTCCAGGTGGCGCCGCGGCCAGGATTGGCTCCAAATTCGGCGATGGTCACGGGCGCGCCGCCGGCAACCCCGACCTTCATCAGGCGGTTTGGCGTCTCGAAGCCGATCCAGCGCCCGTCCGAAGAGAAGAACGGACTGCGCGCGTCCTCGGTGCCCGACAAAGGAGTGGAATCCAGCTGGTCGAGGGGTCGGACGCTCAGTCGGGTTCCACCGGCCTGGGTGGTCGTGACGACGACGACCGTGCGTCCGTCGGGCGAGAGGATCGCGTTCGCGCCGAGGTCGGCCGCGAGCGGCTCGTCGGGCGCGAGTTGCACTCTGATCCGCGTCAGCGCGGGCTCCGGAGCGGGCGACGAAACTCCGCGCCAGAGCACACCGAGCAGCAGCAGGGCCAGCGCGCCGACGAGGATCCAGGGACTTCTGCTTCCGGGAGCGGTTGCCGCCCCAC
>DAORUA010000536.1:0-2409 GCA_035432945.1 Vicinamibacteria bacterium
CGAGAAGGTCGTGGAGCGGCGCATCGGCCGCAAGACCCTCGGCTTCCGCGCCGGTCAGAAGGCCGAGCAGGAGTCGAAGAACGTCGAAAAGCAGGCGCTGCTCCAGAAGGTCCTCCCCCAGGACCTCATCCGCTATGGCCTGATCCCCGAGTTCATCGGCCGCCTCCCCGTGGTCGCGACCCTGCACGACCTCGACCAGCGCGCCCTCATCGACATCCTGACCACGCCGCGCAACGCCATCGTCAAGCAGTACCAGCGGATGTTCGAGTACGAGGGCGTGAAGCTCCGGTTCACCGACGACGCCATGCTCGCCATCGCCGACCTCGCGATCGAGCGGAAGATCGGGGCCCGCGGCCTCCGGATGATCCTCGAAGATCTCATGCTCGACCTGATGTACGAGCTCCCCTCCCTCAAGAAAGTGAAGGAGTGCGTGATCACGCGCGAAGTCGTTGTCTCCGGCGAAAAGCCGATCATGGTGATCGAAAAGGCGGGTTAGGCCCGGCCTGCTTGAGACCCTTGTGCCTCAAGCCTCAAGCCTCAAGATTGACAGCAAGCGCGTCATACCGACGGCGCGCCACCGGACCAGAAGAAGGACGCCTCAGCTCCCATGCCTCCATCACACAAGCCCAACCCCGAAGCGCCTGAGGCCCTGCCCACGGTTCCGCTGCGCGACGTCGTCGTCTTTCCGCACATGATGATGACCTTCGTGATCGGCCGGAAGCCGTCGATCCTGGCCCTCGAGCACGCCCTTCAGCGCTCAAAGCGCCTCTTCCTCACCGCGCAGCTCGATCCCAAGCGCGATTCGCCCTCGCCCCGCGAGGTGCGCGCCTACGGCACCATCTGCCAGATCGTGCAGAGCCTCCGCCTTCCCGACGGCAACCTGAGGGTGCTGGTCGAGGGCGTCGATCGGGGCCAGGCCCTGGAGTTCGGCGAAGAGAGCGGCTTCATGAAGGCGCTGGTGCGCACCATCCCGCGCATGGCCCCGGAGGGCGACATCGAGCCCGTGGTGCGGCGCGTGGTCGAGCTGTTCGACCGCTACGTGAAGATGTCCAACCACCTCCACTACGACGCCATGCTCGCGGCGGTGCGGGTGCAGGACGCGGGCAAGCTCGCCGACACCGTCGCCTCGCACCTGGTCCTGCCCACCGACGAGAAGCAGGCGCTCCTCGAGATGCCACAGCCCTCGGCCCGCCTCGTCCGCCTGACCCAGGCCCTCGAGATCGAGGTCGAGCGCCTCGACGCGGAGAAACGCGAGGGCCGGACGCCCAAGGGCTCTCGCTCGCCCAAGGAGCACTACCTCTCCGAGAAGATGAAGACGCTCCAGAAGGAGCGGCAGAAGGAAGAACGCCCCAGCGAGTTCGACGAGCTGAAGGAGCGCATCGAGAAGGCCAAGATGAGCAAGGAGGCGCTCGAGAAGGCGCGCCAGGAGCTCAAGCGCCTCGAAGGCATGCCGCCGATGTCGGCGGAGGCCACGGTCTCCCGCAACTACCTCGAGTGGCTGGTGTCCATGCCCTGGCGCCGGAAGGCCAAGGAGACCCGCGACATCAAGGCCGCGGAGGTGATCCTGAACGAGGATCATTACGGCCTCGAGAAGATCAAGGAGCGCATCCTCGAGTTCCTGGCCGTCCGCCAGCTCGTGGACGAGCCGAAGGGCCCGATCCTCTGCTTCGTTGGCCCCCCGGGCGTCGGCAAGACGTCGCTCGCCCGCTCCATCGCCCGCTGCACCGGCCGGCCCTACGTGCGCTTCTCCCTCGGCGGGGTGCGTGACGAAGCGGAGATCCGCGGCCACCGCCGCACCTACATCGGCGCCCTGCCCGGCCAGATCGTGAAGCTCATGCGCAAGGCGGCCACCCGGAATCCCGTCTTCCTGCTCGACGAAGTCGACAAGATGACCTACGACTTCCGCGGCGACCCGTCTTCCGCCCTGCTCGAGGTCCTCGATCCGGAGCAGAACAAGAACTTCTCCGATCACTATCTCGACGTCGACTTCGACCTGTCCTCGGTCTTCTTCATCGCCACCGCCAACACCCTGCACGGCATTCCCCATGCTCTCCAGGACCGCCTGGAGATCGTCCGTCTCGCCGGCTACACCGAGGTCGAGAAGATCGAGATCGCGAAGCGCCACCTGATCCCGAAGCAGCTCGAGCAAAACGGCCTCAAGATCGACAACCTCGAGATTCCCGACGAGGCCCTGCGCACGGTGATCCGCCGCTATACCCGCGAGGCCGGCGTGCGCAGCCTCGAACGCGAGATCGGAAGCCTGGCCCGGAAGACCGCGCGGCGCGTGGTCGAGCGGGGAGCCGACTACAAGATCGTCCTCTCCGAGAACGACGTCATCGAGCTCCTCGGCGTGCCGCGCTTCCGCGATCCCCAGGCCGAGGAGAAGAACGAGGTCGGCCTCGCCATGGG
>DAORUA010000537.1:0-2409 GCA_035432945.1 Vicinamibacteria bacterium
CCGGCGACGTGTTCGGGAACGGCATGCTGCTGAGCAAGGTCACGAAGCTCCTGGCTGCGTTCAACCACGCGCACATCTTCGTGGATCCGACCCCGGACCCTGCCGCCTCGTTCGCGGAACGCGAGCGTCTCTTCAACCTGCCGCGCTCCTCGTGGCGCGACTACAACGCGTCGCTGATCAGCAAGGGCGGCGGCATCTTCGATCGTGGGGCGAAGTCGATTCCGATCACCCCGGAGACGCGGACGGCCCTCGGCATCGACGCGGGGGTCGCCGCCATGTCCGGCGAGGAGTTGATCCGCGCCATTCTTCGCGCTCCCGTCGACCTGCTCTACAACGGCGGCATCGGCACCTACGTCAAGGCCTCCACCGAGGAGCACCAGGACGTGGGCGATCGTGCGAACGACCGGGTGCGCGTCGACGCGAAGGAGGTCCGCGCGAAGGTGGTTTCGGAAGGCGGAAACCTGGGCTTCACCCAGAAGGCGCGGCTCGAGCTCGCGCGCCAGGGGGTCCTGCTCAACACCGACGCCATCGACAACTCTGGCGGTGTCGACATGTCCGACCACGAGGTCAACATCAAGATCCTCATGAGCATCCTGCTCAAGGCGGGGGCGCTCAAGAACCTCGAGGCGCGCAACAAGCTCCTCGCGGAGATGACCGAGGAAGTGGCGGACCTCTGCCTGGCCGACAACGACCGGCAGACCCTCGCCATCACCCTCGACGTCATGCGCTCGAAGGCCGCGCTCGACGAGCACCTCGACTGCATCGATGCCCTGGTGGAGGCGCAGTTCCTGAGTCCGCACGACGACTCCGTTCCCCCGCGCGACATCCTGCGCCGCGACTTCGCGGAGGCGGGCCTGCCGCGTCCGCTCCTCTCGGTGCTGCTCAGCGAGACCAAACGGTACCTGTTCGAGGCGGTCCTGGCCTCCTCGTTCCCGGATTCGCCCGAAGGCGCTTCCCTCCTTGCTTCCTACTTCCCCGAGCGGCTGCAGAAGGAGTACGCGAAGCACTTCGCCGCCCACCCGCTGAAGCGGGAGATCATCGGCACGGTGGCAGTGAACCACATCGTCAACACCGCCGGCATCGCCTTTGTGCATCGGGCGATGAAGGCGAGCGGCAAGGACGCGGGGACGGTATTCGCCGCCTTCTACAAGGCGGCCAATGCCGGGGATGCTGCGAAGAAGCGGGCGGCCATCCTCGCCGAGCCCCTCGACGCGAAGGCCCGCCAGTCGAAGCTCCTGGCCTTCGAGACCGAACTCGGAGCCCAGGTCTTGAAGGCGCTGTAGTCGGGCGTCGCGCAAACGCTGCGCGTCCAGGCCCTTCGCCCTCATGGTTCAAGTGGCTCATCCGGTATGAGTCGGGGGGCTCAGCCCGCCCGGACCGGACGGGGGGAGAATTGAGGTGCGCGAAACGGTTTAAAAGGTCCGAGGAGGCACACGATGTTCGAAGCCGCTGAACTGGGTCACGAGATCTCCAAGGCCGATTATGAAAAGGAAGTTCCGCAGCTCCGGGCCGGACTCCTGCAGGCCCAGCGCGACCTCCTCGAGGCCAAGGTTCCCCTCATCCTGATCGTCTCCGGCGCCGCCGGCGCGGGGAAGTCCGAAACCGTGAACCGGCTCCACGAGTGGTTCGATCCGCGCGGCCTCGAAACGAACGTGTTCGGGCCCCTGACCGACGAGGAGCGGGATCGCCCCGACTACTGGAGATTCTGGCTCTCCCTGCCCGCGCGCGGCCGGGTGGGGATGTTCTTCGGGTCCTGGTACACCGACCCCATCATCCGGCGCACCTACAAGCAGAGCGGCGGCGCGGAGTTCGACCGCAGCCTTTCGCGGATCGAGTTCTTCGAGCAGCAGCTCGCCCAGGACGGCGCGCTCATCGTCAAGCTGTGGCTGCACCTGTCGAAGAAGGCCCAGAAGAAGCGGCTCACCAAGCTCGAGAAGGATCCGAAGACGCGCTGGCGGGTCAATCCGATCGACTGGAAGCACTTCAAGCTCTACGACCGCTTCGTCCAGTTCTCCGAGGAGGCGCTCCAGCGCACCGACACCGGCTACGCTCCCTGGACGGTCATCGAGGCCACGGACGATCGCTACCGCGAGGTCACGGTGGGCCGCACCGTGCTCGAGGCGATTCACAAGCGCCTGGCCCGCACGAAGGTCGAGGCCCCGCCCCCCAAGCAGGCGATCCCCCCGGGCGATGTCGTCTCCGTGCTCGACCGGGTCGATCTCAAGAAGACGCTCACCGACAAGGAGTACGACCGGAAGCTGGCCCAGCTCCAGGGGAAGCTGAACCAGTTGTCGCGCGCGGCCTGGGAGAAGAAGGTCTCGAGCGTGCTCGTCTTCGAGGGATGGGACGCCGCGGGCAAGGGCGGCACGGTGCGGCGGCTGACCTCGGCCATGGACGCGCGCCTCTATC
>DAORUA010000538.1:0-2408 GCA_035432945.1 Vicinamibacteria bacterium
ATCGGTTCTTTCTGTGGCGGAGGTAGACGGCAACCGGATGTGGTCCCTTTGACAGCGCCGCAGTCGAGTTACAGGCGAGCTTCAGCCAGAGGGCAAGGTCCTGGCCGAGCGCCAGTGTTTCGTCGAAGCCCCCAACGTGATCGAACGCGGTCCTTCTGAGCAGGGCCGAACACACCGGCACTCCGACATGTCCTCTGCAAAGGGCAGTCAGCCAGTCCTCAGTGAGAAGGGGCGCGGGATCGTGGTTGCGCCCTTCCTCCCATCGACCCGTGCCATCGCGCAGGATCGTGATCCTTGACAAGACGACGTCGACCGATTGCTCGGTCAGTTCCAGCACGGCCCTCGAGAATGCCAGTGGAAGCAGGAAATCGTCCGCGTCCAGGAAACACAGAATCGGGGATTGACAGGCTCGAACGCCCAGGTTGCGAGCGGCGCCAGCGCCTCGTGGCGCTTCCGAGGGCCGTAGGTAAATGACCCGAGAGTTGTGATCTGCGAGGTCTCTGGCCACCACTGCGGTGCGGTCAGTGCTTCCATCGTCCACAACAACAACCTCACTCGTCTCGGGCTGCGCGAGCGCCGAAGCGACGGCCCGTTCGATCCAGGGTTCTGCATTGCGAGCGGGGATGATTACTGCGATGCCTGCCCCCGCTTTGGAACCAGACTCAGCCAAGTTCACCTGCCACCAAGTAGGGTGGTCGTCCCGCTCAGATCGCCGATGGAGTGAACTGATTGGCCTCGTAGAAGACAGCTAGAGTCCCATTCTCCGCGGACCGTCACGTTCAGTTCGCGGTCGCGCGCTTCACCGGGGCCGCGACCCCGCGCGGGCGGGAGATGAGATTCGCGAGGATGCGGTACGCCCCCGGCGTCCCGGAGGGCAACTGCCGGAAGAGCCCGAGCCCCACGTAGCTCCAGGTCCCCTTGCCGACCATGGTTTCCACCAGCAGACCCTTCTTCTCACCGGGGTTCTTGGGCCAGGGGTCCGTCGACTTGAGCACGTCCACGTACCTCGGATCGCGCGCGCCGAAGAAGTAGAGACCCCGCTCCTGAACCCATCCGTCGAAGTCGCGTGAGGTGATCTTGTTCGGGGCGGTGACGAGGCGCGAGGCCGGCGCGATGATCTCGATCGGCGCCTCTTCCACGGTCACGCGATTGGAGGTGACGGATGCGGGCCAGGGCGCGAAGGGCGAATCCTGAACGGGACGCGGACCGCCGCCGCCCGGGCCCCCGCCGGGACCGCCCGAGAACCCGCCCGCGAACGCGGGCTGGGAGAGAACGTTGAACTCGAACTTGTTGTACTGCACCACGAGGTTCCCGCCGTCCTCCACGTACTTCATCACCCGCGCGTAGTTCGCTTTCAGGTCGTTCCGGCCCTGGAAGGCGCGGGTGCCGGTCACGATGGTGGTGTACTTCGAGAGGTCGCCGTAGGCGAGGTCGTCCGCGTTCAGCATGGTCAGAGGCACCCCGAGCTGTTCGATCGCGTGCACGGTTTCGTCGCCCGCGCCCATGATGTAGCCGACGCGCACGCCCGGCGCCACCTTCACGTCCTGCACCCGCAGCAGCGATGCCGCATCGTGGAAGAGATGCCGCTCCTGGGTGTGGTCGTAGGCGATCACCTGGTAGCCCTGCGTGAAGGTCTCGCCGTTCGCCTCCGCCGTGGCCTTGAGCGTGAACTCCGATTCCGGCGTGCCCGGCGGCACGGTCACGAAGAAGCGCACGGTCAGTTCCTCGCCCTCGTAGCGGAACTTCACCGGGGCGGTGGCGGGCTCCACCTTGAGCTTGCCCGCGTCGATCTTCACCACCGCGTCCACCGCGCCCTTGCTCCCGTTCTTCACCGCGACCCGAAGCTCGCGCTTCACCGCCACCGCGGACTTGGGGGCCACCACGATCTCGGGAGTGAGATGCACGGAGAGCACCGGAACGACGTTCACTTCCTTCTGCTTCTCTCCGCCGACCCACGGGCCCTCGTATCGGTACTGCGCGGCCTGGGTGCGGCCGAACGTGGTCCCGGCGCTGCTGAAGTGGAAGCGGGCCTGGACGTCGGACGGGCTCCAGGGCAGGGTGTGGTCCTTCGGAATCTCGATGTCGTAGCGGTCGACCTTGGTGTTGCGCTTCCAATAGGGCTGGGTGTAGCGCGCGGAGGCGCCGGTGGTGACCGTGAACGTGCCCTGCGCCTTCTGCCCGGGGGCGAGGTCGCCGGTCTTGTCGATCTTGCCGGTCACGGTCCAGCCGCTCGGGACGCCGAGCGAGACCTCGTCCACCCGCACCGGTTCGTCGCCCTGGTTCACCACCAGCGCGCGCACGTCGAAGGACTGGCCGCGAACCACGTTGTCATCGTTCGCCACCGCCTGGAAGACGACACCGTGGGCGAGGATCAGCGCCTGCTCGAACTCGGTCACCTTGCGGTCGAG
>DAORUA010000539.1:0-2407 GCA_035432945.1 Vicinamibacteria bacterium
CTTCCCATCGCGGATGACTACGAATCGGGAAAGCGCCACATCGCGAGGGATGATGACGAGCCGTCTCGCCATGCCGTCACCCACTATCGGGTGAAGGAGCGATTCCCCCGGGGGGCCCTTCTCGAGGTCGAGCTGGACACGGGCCGCCAGCATCAGATCCGCCTCCACCTGCGCGCGATCGGGCACCCCATCGTGGGCGACGGCGTCTACGGCAGCAAGGAACAAACAACCGGAACCCGGCCCTTCCTCCACGCCTGCAAACTGGCCTTCCCGCACCCGCTCACCGGACAGCCCATCGATTGCGAGAGCGATCCGCCCCGGGATTTTGCGGCCGCGCTCCAGCGGCTGCGCGGAGCCGGGGCGAGGAGATAACGTCGCACCATGGCGTGGGTACGATCCTGGGCCGGCAAGATCGCCCTGCTCGCTTTTGGCGTGGGCCTCCCGCTCCTGGTCGCGGAGGGAGTGCTCCGCGTCATGGCCCGGAGCGAGCCCGGCGGCAAGGAACAGGTCGAGCGGAACCACTACACGGAAAGCGACCCGGTTCTGGGCTGGCGGAAGAGACCCGGCGCGCACGCGACCTACGTTCGCCGCACTGGAACGCGCGCGGCCAGGCCATCGCGGCGGAGGCGGTCGGAACGTTTCTCGTGGGTCGAAAGCAACTGAACTGTCCGGTGACATAGGCTCGCCGCGATGCAGAAGATCCTCACCGTCGTCGGCGCGCGGCCGCAGTTCGTCAAGGCGGCGCCCCTCGTCGCCGCGCTCCGGAAGCGGTTCGCGCACACCCTCCTCCACACCGGCCAGCATTTCGACGATGCCATGTCCGGAAGGTTCTTTCGCGAGCTTGGAATTCCGAAGCCCCAGATCCACCTCGGCCTCTCCGGCGGATCTCACGGCGCCATGACCGGCGCCATGCTGGCCGGTATCGAAGCGGCCCTCACCCGGGTGAAGCCGGCCCTGGTGATCGTGCTCGGCGACACCAACTCGACCCTCGCGGGGGCGCTCGCCGCGGCCAAGCTTCATATCCCGGTGGCGCACGTCGAGGCCGGGCTTCGGAGCTTCGACATGAAGATGCCGGAGGAAGTGAACCGCCGTCTCACCGACCACGTCTCGTCGCTCCTCTTCTGTCCGACCCGGCTCGCCGCCTTCAATCTCGCCCAGGAGGGAATCCGGGACGGCGTGTTCGTGGTGGGCGACGTCATGACCGATGTCCTCAGGAAGATGACCCGAAAGGCCCGCGCGGCTCTCGCGAAGATGGACGTTCCGAAGGACTACTACTTCGCGACCGTTCACCGGCAGGAAAACACCGATGACAAGTCGCGCCTGCTGGGAATCCTCGAGGGCCTCGGGAGCCTGCCCCATCCCGTCGTTCTTCCCCTCCATCCCCGGACCCGGTCCCGGCTCGAGGCCTTCAAGCTTCGCGTGCCTGCGAACGTCACGACCCTGGCCCCGGTGAGTTACACGGGATCGCTCGGCCTCATCATCGGGGCCCGCGCGGTGTTGACCGACTCCGGTGGGCTTCAAAAGGAGGCGTTCCTCCTCGGCAAGCCGTGCATCACCCTTCGCGACACCACGGAGTGGATGGAGACGCTCTCGGGCGGCGCCAACCGCCTGGTGGGACCGCGGGCCCGCACCATTCTTCTCGCCGTGAGGGCCATCGAGAGGAAGCCGCCGAAGGTGAGGCCCGGTCACATCTACGGAGACGGCCGGACCGCGGAGCGCATCGCCCGCGGAATCGACACGCACCTCGCCGGCCGGGCGCGCCGCTCACTATAGTTGCCGGAAAAGCACCAAGCCGTGGAGACCCATCGATGAACCTCATCCGCCTCCGGACCCCCTTCCTGCTCGCCCTGGGCGCGGCCGCCGCGACCGCGGCCTCCGCTCCCGCCCAGACCGACCGGAGTTCCGAACCGCTGGCGCTGATCCACGCGAACGTCCTCGATGTCCGCGCCGGCCGGGTGGCCCTCGACCAGACCGTGGTCCTTCGGGGCGGGAAGATCGAGAGTGTCTCCGCGGCCGCCCCCGCCGCCTCGGTCAGGGTGATCGATCTCGCGGGACGGACGCTTTTGCCCGGCCTCGTCGACGCCCATACCCACATCGCGAACTTCGCCGCGGCGAAACGCGCGCTCGAATCCGGGGTCACCACGGCCCGAAGCTCCGGGGTTTCGCAGTTCGTCGACGTCTCCCTTCGCGAACTCGCGAAGTCGGGAGCGATCGCCGGCCCGGATGTCCTGGCCGCGGGCTATCACGTGCGCGAGCGCCTCGCCGAGGAGGCGTTCTACTCGGATCCGTCGCTCTCCGACCTGATGGGCGGAGTGAAGACGATCCCCGACATCCGGCGGGTGGTGCGCATGAACCTCGCCCACGGGGTCGACTGGATCAAGATCAACGCCACCGAGCGCGCGGGCAC
>DAORUA010000540.1:0-2404 GCA_035432945.1 Vicinamibacteria bacterium
TGCTCTCGAACTTCTTCGCCCAGACCGAGGCGCTCATGAAGGGGAAGACCGAGGCCGAGGTCCGGGCCGAACTCGAGGCCCAGGGGATCACCGGGGAAGCTCAGGACAAGCTCGCCCCCCACAAGGTCTTCTCCGGAAACCGGCCGACCAACTCGATCTTCCTCAAGAAGGTCACCCCGCGATCCCTCGGGTCGTTGATCGCGCTTTACGAGCACAAGATCTTCACCCAGGGGATCCTCTGGAACATCAACTCGTTCGACCAGTGGGGAGTGGAGCTCGGCAAGCAGCTCGCCAAGGCCATCCTGCCCGAACTGGAGGGCGGCATGAAGGTGAAGACGCACGACTCGTCGACCAACGGGCTCATCAACTATTACAAGGCGAATCGCTGATTTTGGGGTTGAGGTAGAGTCCCGGACTTCGGGTCGACCAGCCAACGGGGAGAATGAACGCGATGCAGTTTGGAATGATCGGTCTGGGACGGATGGGCGCCAACATGGTGCGCCGCCTGATGAAGGCGGGCCACAAACTGGTCGTGTTCGACCGGTCGGCGGACGCAGTGGCCGCCCTGGCGAAGGAGGGAGCCACGGGCTCGGCCTCGCTCGGTGAGTTCGTCTCGAAGCTGGAGAAGCCCCGCGCCTTCTGCATCATGGTGCCCGCGGCCTACGTCGACTCGACCATCGCCGATCTGACTCCGCTGCTCGCCTCCGGCGACATCCTGATCGATGGCGGCAATTCGCACTACCACGACGACATCGCGCGCTCGAAGGCCCTTCTGCCCAAGGGCATCCACTACGTCGACATGGGCACCTCCGGCGGCATCTGGGGCCTGGAGCGCGGCTACTGCCTCATGATCGGCGGCGAGAACGAGGTGGTGAAGCACCTCGATCCCATCTTCAAGGCGCTGGCGCCGGGAATCGGCGATATCCCGCGCACCCCCGGCCGGGAGAAGCTCAGTGGGACCGCGGAACTCGGTTACCTCCATTGCGGCCCCGCGGGAGCCGGGCACTTCGTCAAGATGATCCACAACGGCATCGAGTACGGCCTGATGGCGGCCTACGGCGAGGGCTTGAACATCCTCAAGAACGCGAACATCGGCAAGGCCTCCCACGAGAAGGACGCGGAGACCACACCGCTGCGCAATCCCGAGCACTACCAGTACGACTTCAACATCGGCGAGATCACCGAGCTGTGGCGGCGGGGAAGCGTGGTCGCCTCCTGGCTGCTCGACCTCACCGCGCAGTCCTTCGTGACCAGTCCCGACCTCTCGAATTTCTCCGGCAAGGTGTCCGACTCCGGTGAAGGCCGATGGACGGTGTCGGCCGCCAACGACGAGGGCGTCCCCGCTCACGTTCTGACCGCGTCGCTCTTCGAACGGTTCGCCTCCCGCGGCCAGGACGACTTCCAGAACCGGGTTCTCTCCGCCATGCGCTTCGGCTTCGGCGGCCACGTCGAGAAGAAATGAGCGGCCCGGCCCCCCATTCGGACGCGCTCGTCTTCTTCGGCGCGACCGGGGATCTCGCCTACAAGAAGATCTTCCCGGCCCTTCAGGCCATGGCCAAGCGCGGTCAGCTGACCTTCCCGGTCATCGGGGTCGCGAAGTCCGGCTGGAACGTCGAGCAGCTCATAGAGCGCGCGAGGAACAGCGTCACCACCTACGGCGGGCTGAAGGAGGACGCCTTCAAGATCCTCGCGAGCAAGCTCCGCTACGTGGACGGCGATTACAACGCGGTCGAGACATTCGCCACCCTGAAAGCGCTGCTCGACAAGGAAGGCGCGACCCGCCCCACCCACTACCTCGCGATTCCGCCCAGCCTCTTTCCCGTGGTCATCACCCGGCTGGCCGAATCGAGCTGCGCCAGGAACGGGCGGGTGGTGGTCGAGAAGCCCTTCGGACGCGACCTCGATTCCGCGCGCGCCCTCAACGAGATCGTGCATAAGGCCTTCGACGAGTCGTCGATCTTCCGGATCGATCACTACCTCGGGAAAGAGGCGGTCCAGAACATCCTCTACTTCCGGTTCGGCAACTCCTTCCTGGAGCCGATCTGGAATCGGAACTATGTCGAGAGCGTGCAGATCACCATGGCCGAGAGCTTCGGAGTCAGCGGCCGCGGCAAGTTCTACGACGAGACCGGGATCTTCCGCGACGTCATCCAGAACCACCTGCTGCAGGTGGTCGGGTTCCTGGCCATGGAGCCGCCGTCCTCGGCGAGCCCCGATGCGATCCGCGACGAGCAGGCGAAGGTCTTGAGAACCGTGCGGTCGCTCGACACCGCGCACATGGTCCGTGGCCAGTTCCGCGGCTACCGGGACGAGCCCGGGGTGGCGAAGGACTCGTACATCGGCACCTACGCGGCCATGAAGCTGTGGATCGATTCCTGGCGCTGGGCCGGGGTTCCGTTCTTCG
>DAORUA010000541.1:0-2401 GCA_035432945.1 Vicinamibacteria bacterium
CTCGTAGTCCACCAGCCGCCGCATGAGTTCGCCCTCGGGCCAGGGAACGAAGCGATAGGTCCAGCGCCCGTTCCCCCCCGGAGGCGGGTCGACGCGAACCAGGCGGTAGGTGCGGCCCTCGAAGCGCAGGGCCATCGCGGGCGTCCACCCCGCCTTCTCTCCCGGGGAGGACAGCACCAGGGCCCATTCGGAGGCCGTGGTCTCGGGAATCATCACGCTGTCGCCCGAGGGAAGACGGCGCGGGCGGGCGACGGCGCCGGTCCGCGGCAGCCTCAGCTCCTCGGCGAGGGCGGCCGCGCTCTGGAACCGGCGCGACGGCTCCTTCTCGAGGCACTTCAGCACCAACCGGTCCACCCAGGGCGGAAGGTCGGGCCGGGAGACGCTGGGCGCGGGGGGCGCCTCCTTCAGGTGCTTCATCGCCATGCTCATGACCGACGAGGCGGAGAAAGGCGCGTGCCCGGCCAGCATCTCGAAGAGGACGACGCCCAGTGAATAGACGTCGCTCCTCGCGTCCACGGTGCGCGCGTCGAACTGCTCGGGCGACATGTACGAGGGCGTCCCCACGAATTGCCCGGTCTGGGTGACGCGCTCGACATCGAGTCCCTCGGGCCGGGCCAGGCCGAAGTCGACGAGGCGGATCGAACCGTCGTCCGCCACCATGATGTTCGCGGGCTTGACGTCCCGGTGGACCACGCCCTCGGCGTGGGCGGCGGCGAGCGCGTCCGCCACCACCGCCGCGATCGCGCACGCGTCCTTGACCGGGAACACGCCGCGCTTTCGGATCTCCATCCGGAGGTCCTGCCCGTGGACGATCTCGCACACGAAGAAGAGATCCGCGCCCTGGACACCGTGATCCAGGATGGAGAGGATGGCCGGATGCCGCAGCCGGGTGAGCACCGCGATCTCGCGACGGAACCGCTCGAGGCTGCTCGCGTTCGCGGCGGCCTCGCGGCGCAGGAGCTTGAGGGCGAGATCCCGCCCGGAAACCGTGTCGTGGACGCGGTAGACATCGCCCATGCCGCCCTTGCCCAGGAGTTCGCGGACCAGGTAGCGCTGCGCGAACACCGGGGTCTGGGCAGGGTCGAACTCCACCGCGGAGGTGGCCTCGCTCATGGCCAGGGTGGGCGCGTCCGACGAAGGCGCCACCGTGGCGGACAGCCCGCACAAGGGACAGTCCTGGCCCACTTCCGCGTTGTCGAACCCGCAAGACTCGCAAGTGCGCCCGATCCGGATCGCCATCGGTGTGAATGGTACCGCGTGAATGACCCCCCGGCTCCCTTTGACACTCGTAAGGAGCGTTATCTAGACTCCCTTCGAACGTCCAAAGGAGAGCCATGTCCCCCAAACCCCTGCCCGCCGATCCCGAAACCGAGGCGATCCTGCGCGGCACCCTCGACATGCTGGTGCTTCGCACCCTGACCCTGGAGCCGATGCACGGCTGGGGCATCACCGAACGCATCGAGAACTGGTCCGAGGAGGTCTTGTGCCTCGGCCAGGGGACGCTCTACCCGGCCCTCTATCGACTCGAGCGCCAGGGCCTGATCAACTCGAAGTGGGGCACCACCGAGAACAACCGGCGCGCCCGCTACTACGCGCTCACCGGCGCGGGCCAGAAGCACCTGGTCCGGGAACTCGAATCGTGGCAGCGGCTCTCGCGCGCCATCAACCTCGTCCTGAAGGCGGCGGTCGCGTGACCGGCCGGGACGAGCTCGACCACCGGCTCGACGAGGAGATCCGGTTCCATCTCGAGCAGCAGATAGAGAAGAACCTCCGCGCGGGCATGAGCCCGGCGGAGGCGCGACGCGCCGCCCACCTGAAGTTCGGGGGAGTCGAGAGCGCCCGCGAGTACGCGCGCGACGAATTCCGCTGGGCCTGGGCCCACGACTTCCTCCGCGATGTCCGCATCGCCTTCCGCACCCTGCTCCGAACCCCCTCCTTCGCGGCCGCGGTGATCCTGACCTTCGGCCTGGGCATCGGCGCGGCGTCGTCGATGTTCAGCGTCTATGACGGCGTCCTGCTGAAGCCTCTTCCCTACCCGGAATCCGACCGGATCGTGCGGCTCTATCAGCTGGGCGAGAAGGGCGCGCGCAACAACGTCTCCGAGCCGAACTTCCTCGACTGGCAGCAAGGCACCCGCAGTTTCGCGGGAATGGCGGAGGTGGCGCGCTCCGAAGAGCCGGTGGCGGGCATCAGTGAACCGATGGTGGCGGCGGTCACCCGGGTCTCGAGCCCGTTCTTCGAGGTGATGGGGGTCAAGCCCGCGGCGGGCCGCACGTTCCTTCAAGACGAGCAGCGCCAGGGCGCCCCGCGGGTCGCGGTGGTCTCCGCGGCGTTCTGGCGGCGGATGCGGGGAGATGACAGGCGCCGTCCGACGAACGCCGACATCCTGAAGGTCGGCGCC
>DAORUA010000542.1:0-2396 GCA_035432945.1 Vicinamibacteria bacterium
ACTCGCGGGACGCGAGCTGTCGGCGGTCCTGCGGGAGGCGGGCGCCAGTGCGGGAACCTCCGGACGGGTCGGGCGCAGCCGCCGCGGCCTCGTGGTCATGCAGATCGGTCTCGCCACCGCTCTTCTCATCGTGTCCGGGCTCTCGGTTCGAACCGCGCTGGTGCTCAGGAACTACGATTTCGGCTTCGATCCCACCGGCCTGCTCACCGCCCGGATCGATCTGTCGGAGGCGCGCTACGGCGCGGACGATCAGGTCCGCGCGCAGGCGGACCGGATCCTCGCCTCGCTCCAGGGCCTTCCCAACGCCTCCGGGGCCGCGTTCGGCTCGGAACTGCCCATCTTCGATCGCGCCCGCCAGGTGGCCTTCAAGACGCGGGAGACGTCGATCGACCAGTCGAAGATCGTGAACCTCACCGCGTCTTCGCCGGGCTTCTTCAAGGCGCTCGGAATGGGACTCGTGCGGGGCCGCGATTTCCTCGAGACGGATAATCCGCAGTCACCCGCGGTGGCGGTGGTGAACGAGGCGCTTTCCGCCCGCGAGTTTCCGGGCCGGGAGCCCATCGGTGAGCGCATCCAGGTCGGGGGATCCGACACTCCCTGGGTGGAGATCGTGGGCGTCGCCTCCAATCTCATCAATCCGGGTTCGGGCGAGACGCCCCTGCCCCGTGTCTATCTCCCCCTCGCCCAGAGGCCGCAGCGAAGCCTGGTCGTGTTCGCCAAAACCTCGCAGCCCGAACCGATCCTCGCCTCCCTTCGCGAGACCATGCGGGGGATCGATCCCGACCAGCCGATCTACGAGGCGAAGACCATGGAGCAGGTGATCTGGGAGGACCTCGCGAGCAACCGGATCATCACCGGCCTGTTCATGGCCCTGGGCCTCGTGTCCCTCACCCTGGCCGCCGTCGGTCTATACGGCATGACCGCGTTCCTGGTGGCCCAGCGCTCGCGGGAGATCGGAGTGCGCATGGCGCTGGGCGCCTCCGCGCGGGACGTGGTGCGCATGGTGATCGCGCAGGGAGCGCGGCTCACAGCGCTCGGCCTGGCTCTGGGAGTGGCGCTCGGCCTTCTCCTCGGGCGGGCGATGGCGAGCGTCCTCGTCGAGGTGAGCCCCACGGATCCAGTCACGCTCGCGGCCACGCTTTTCACCCTTGGCCTCGCCGCGGTGCTCGCCCACTGGGCGCCGGCCCGCCGCGCCGCCACCGTGAACCCCATCGACGCCCTTCGTCACGATTGAGAGACCATGGGAGATCTTGAGCATTCACCCTCGGGATCGGAGTGTTCGTTTCTGGGACGAACGCCCCCCCGTTCTAGTCCGGGCCCTGCCTGCCTAAATCCATTGCCGACAGCGGACTAGGCTGCCGTCCAGGACTGGCACGAGCATTGATACGGATGTGGGACCCACCGTCTCGGTTGGGTCATCGAGAGGCGACCGGCAGACCCGCATGAACTCAATGATTCAGGACCTCCGACTCGCCAGCGCGCGGCTTCGCTCGAGGCCGGGTCATTTCGCCGTGCTCACGCTGATCCTGGGTCTGGGCATCGGGGCGTCGGTCGCGATCTTCACCCTGGTGGACGCCACGCTGTTCCGACCCTTTGACCTCCCCGAGGGCGACCGCCTCGTCCGCATCAACGCTGTGAACTCGCCCGCCGAACGCGCCGATCCGAAGAATCACTCGAACTCCTCCTTCCCGGTGTATGCCGACTATCGCGCGGAGACGGCGTTGTTCGCCGGCCTCGCCGCCTACAGCGACTCGATCGCGTTGCACGTCGGGGAGGGGGAGGGCCACGCTCTCAGGATCACCGGCGCGCTGGTCACGGGAAACTACTTCCAGGTTCTCGGCGCCCGCCCCTCGTTCGGGCGGACTCTGACCCCCGAGGACGACCGGGTTCGCGGCGGGCATCCGGTCGCGGTGCTCTCCGAAGGACTCTCCCGCACGCTCTACGGCGGTCCGGATCCGAGCGGCCGGTCGCTGCGCATCAACGGCCGGCTCTTCACCGTGGTGGGCGCGATGGCGCCCGAGTTCGCGGGGGTGAGCCTCGACTCGAAGCCGCTCCTGTGGATGCCCATGTCGATGCACGCGACCGCGGCTCCGGAGTGGAACGCGCCCCGGCCCGGACGGGCCTTCGTGGATCCTCTCGATGACCGTCGCTTTTCCTGGCTCGACACGGTGGGGCGTCTCGCTCCCGGCGTCACGATTGAACAGGCCCGGGCGAGGCTCGACGTGCTCGCGAAACAGCGGGCCGAGACCACTCCTCATGGCAAGGACGATCCATATCCCGCCCTGGTGTCGGCGAGCGAGGCCGCCATCGACTTCGGCGGCCCCAACGAAACCAGGAGGCTCTCCTGGCTGCTCTTCGGGGTGGTGGCCCTGCTGCTCCTCCTCGCCTGCGCGGAC
>DAORUA010000543.1:0-2384 GCA_035432945.1 Vicinamibacteria bacterium
AAGGCGACCCCGCCCGCGAGGCAGAGGTTGTCGAGGCCGGTCTCCTGGTGGACGTGGCGCGCGATCTTCAGCATCGCGTCCTCGGTGACCTTCTGCACGCTCGCGGCGAGGTCCATCTCGCGCTGGGTGAGTCGCGCCTCGGGCTTGCGGGGAGGTCCGCCGAAGATTCCATCGAACTTCGAGTTCGTCATGGTGAGCCCCGCGCAATAGTCGAAGTAGTCCATGTTGAGATGGAACGAACCGTCGTCGCGCAGGTCGAGAATGTGCTCGTAGATCGCGTCCACGTACTTCGGCGCGCCGTAGGGCGCGAGGCCCATGACCTTGTACTCGCCGGAATTCACCTTGAAGCCGGTGTAGTAGGTGAAGGCGGAGTAGAGGAGGCCGATCGAATGGGGAAAGAGAATCTCGCCTTTCGGCTCGAGCTTGTTCCCCTGGCCCACCCAGTAGCTGGTGGTGGCCCATTCTCCGACGCCGTCGAAGCAGATGATGGCGGCTTCGTCGAAGGTGGACGGATAGAAGGCCGAGGCGGCGTGGGATTCGTGGTGCTCGCCGAAGAGGACCTTTCCGTCGAATCCGCAGGCCTTGCGGATCTCCGTCCGCATGTGGAGCTTTTCCTTGAGCCAGAGCGGCATGGACTTCAGGAAGGAGGACACCCCGTGCGGAGCGTAGGCCAGATAGGTCTCGAGCAGCCGCTCGAACTTCATGAGGGGCTTGTCGTAGAACACGACGTAGTCGACGTCCTCCGGTCCCTTGAGGCCGCCTTCCCGGAGGCAGTAGTCGAAAGCGCCCTTGGGGAAGCGGTGGTCGTGCTTCTTCCGGCTGAAGCGCTCTTCCTGGGCGGCGGCCTTGATCTCACCGTCCTGGACCAGGCATGCGGCGGAGTCGTGGTAGTAGGCCGAAACCCCGATGATATTCACGCGGGCGGGAGTCTACGATGCGGGGCGGACGAACGTGAAAGCTGGAGCCGCCGGGTCAATGCGTCTGCCAGAGTTCGATCAGGACGCCGAAGGGCGAGCGCACCATGGCCACGAGACCCTGGCCCAGTACCGGATCGTCCACGCTCGCGGGGCCGCGGACGAGGGATCCTCCGCCGCCGGGCACGCGCGACAGCGTCGAGTGAAGGTCGGTGGTGTCGTAACGCAGGCGGCAGATGCCGGGGGCGAGGCCAGGGGTCTGGGCCATGGGCTCGAGCCTCTTCTGGAACTCCATGAAGACCGTCCGCCCGGTGGCGAAGCCCGGATGGTGGGACATGACGAACCGGAACGAGAGGCCTTCGGGCATGCCGAGAAGCTCGGCGAAGGGCGGGCCGGAGCAGGCGTCTTCGAGGAGGATCTCGTGTTCGAGGACCTCGCGCATGAAGTGGGAGCACGCGTCCAGGTTGGTGACGACGAAGGACGCGTGGAGAGGCTCCGAGCAGTCGGTGGTGAGCGTCCCATAGGGCGTCGCGGCCCCGAGTCGCTCAATGAGAACGATGTAGTCGCCATCGGGCGCGCGCCCGAAGGTCTCGCGCCTTCGCGGGCCGGGAGGCGCGCCGGCCGTCGTGGTCGCGGGAGTGAGCAGAAGCGGCGGGGAGATGAAGCGCACTCCCGATCTTTCGAGTCTCGCGTGAACCTCGCGCATTCCCGCGGTGGTGAAACCGATTCCGAGGGGCCCCGGGCTCCCCGGTCCGAGCGACCTCGCCGGAGATCCGTCGGGCGCTTCGATGAGCCGGATGCGCGGCGATCCGTCAACGTCGGGACGGCCCATCACGGCGGCCTTCGGGGCGGTGTGCGTGTCGAAGAGCCGGCTGGCCACGATCGACGTCACCGGGCCGGTTCGGATGACCTTGAGTCCGCAACCGGTTTCGAAAATCGCGGTGCGCGCGGGCAGGTCGCGGACGCCCACCGTGATTTCCCGCAGGGCAGTGACGGGCATGCCGGGAGGATATAGCGGGGAAGCCGCGGCCCGGCCGGTGGCGTGGCGCATCGTCGGCTAGACTCCCGCACCTGCCCCCGATGCCGGAGTGGCGGAACTGGCAGACGCACGGGACTCAAAATCCCGCGTTGCTTGCAACGTGTGGGTTCGACCCCCACCTCCGGCACCACCTTTTCCTCCACGCGCCGCGGTCCGCGGCCCTCGACTTCAATCCCGCGAACCACCGATGGCGACACTGAATCCTCCGAAAGACCGTCTCGCCCTGGTCCTGTGCCTCCTCGGCTGGCTGCCCCAGGCGGCCCGGGCGGACGACGCGAAGTTCCTTCCCTTCATGGGCCCGCGACTCGAGGCGGCCCGGTTCTCGCCCGCCAACGAAGAGTTCTCCTGGGCGGGCTGGATCGGGGCCAACGTCGACCTGGTCGAAAAAGGGCAGTGGTCGGCCCACTTCGATCCGTACGTCGAATCCATCC
>DAORUA010000544.1:0-2383 GCA_035432945.1 Vicinamibacteria bacterium
TCGCCAGCGCGTGCAGAAGCGCTTCCCGGACTCCGGCCTGGGTAAGGTGGCCGCGCAACTCTCCGAGATCGCGGCGAAGGCGAGCGCCACTTCGGAGTGGATCGCGCGCCCGATCACCTCCCTGCGCATCCTGGTCTACGCCCTCATCGGCCTCATCGTGCTCGGCCTCGGCCTCACCCTCTGGGCGCTTCCGCTGCCCGAGGGCGGGCTGCAGCTCGCCGAATTCATCCAGGTGCTCGAGTCCGGGATCAACGACGTGGTCCTGATCGTGGCCGCGGTGTTCTTTCTCGCGAGCCTGGAGACGCGGATGAAGCGCAATCGCGCCCTGCGGTCCATCCACGAGCTTCGCGCGATCGCCCACGTGATCGACATGCATCAGCTCACCAAGGATCCCGAGTGGGTGCTCGCCCGCGGCGCCGAGACGGGAATCCGGCCGGTGCGGGCGATGACCCCGTTCGAACTGTCGCGCTACCTCGACTACTGCTCGGAGATGCTCTCGATCACGGGCAAGATCGCCGCGCTCTACATTCAGCACTTCGACGACAGCGTGGCCCTGCAGGCGGTGAACGAAGTCGAGAGCGTCACCACCGGGCTCTCAGGAAAGATCTGGCAGAAGCTCATGATCCTGTACGCCCTGCACGGCATGGAGCAGGGCGCGGGCACGGGCGGTGCCACGAGTCGGCCTGACGCGCCGGACGCGCCGGACGCGGTCTAGCGGCTATTTCATCTCCGGGAAGCCGAGGTTCACGCCGCGGTGATGGGGCTCGGGCCAGCGGCTGGTGACCACCTTGCCGCGGGTGTAGAAGTGGATGCCTTCCTTGCCGTGGACGTGCGAGTCGCCGAAGAGCGAACTCTTCCAGCCCCCGAACGAGTAGTAGGCCATGGGGACGGGGATCGGCACGTTGATGCCGACCATGCCCACCGGGACTTCATTCTGAAAGCGCCGCGCCGCCCCGCCGTCGTTGGTGAAGATGGCGACGCCGTTCGCCCAGGGGTTCGCCTGGATGAGTTCCATGGCCTCGATGTACGTCTTCGCCCGCACCACGGAGAGCACCGGCCCGAAGATCTCGTCCTTGTAGATGGTCATGTCGCGGGTGACGTGGTCGAACAGGCACGGTCCGAGGAAGTAGCCCTTCTCGTGGCCGGGGACCTTGAGGGTGCGGCCATCGACGAGGAGCTTCGCTCCCTCCGCTTCGCCCTTGTCCACGTAGCCCCTGACCTTCGCGTGATGCTCCTTCGTGACCAGCGGACCCATGTCGGCGCCGGCCTCGTTGCCGGGCGCGGTCTTGAGCTTCGCCATGCGCTCGCGGATCTTCGGGATGAGCTTGTCCGCCGCATCGCCCACGGTGACGAGCGCCGAAATCGCCATGCAGCGCTCGCCCGCCGAACCGAACCCGGCGCTCACCGCGGAGTCGGCGGCGAGATCCATGTCGGCGTCGGGCAGGACCACCATGTGGTTCTTGGCCCCGCCCAGGGCCTGGACGCGCTTCCCCGCCTTCGTGCCGGTCTCGTAGATGTAGCGCGCGATCGGGGTGGAGCCCACGAAACTCACCGCCGCGATCCCGGGATGATTCAGGATGGCGTCCACCGCGACCTTGTCGCCGTGGACCACGGAGAAGACGCCCTCGGGCAGACCGGCCTCGGCGAGGAGCTGCGCCGAGAAGTTCGCCGCCGACGGATCCTTCTCCGACGGCTTGAGGATGAACGCGTTGCCGCAGGCGAGGGCGAGCGGATACATCCACATCGGCACCATGGCCGGGAAGTTGAAGGGCGTGATGCCGGCCACCACGCCGAGGGGCTGGCGGATCGAGTAGCTGTCGACGTCGGTCGAGACGTTCTCGGAGAATTCACCTTTCAGGAGCTGGGGCAGGCCGCACGCGAACTCGACCACTTCCAGCCCGCGGCTCACTTCCCCGAGGGCATCGGCCGCGACCTTGCCGTGCTCTCGCGTGATCATGGCCGCCATCTCGACCTTGTGTTTGTCGAGAAGCTGGCGGTACGCGAACATCACCCGCGTCCGCTGGGCCAGGGACGCGGCCCCCCATTTCTTCTGGGCCGCGGCCGCCGCTTTCACCGCCTCGTCGACGGTGGCCGCGGTAGCGAAGGCCACACGGGTGTTGGACTCGCCGGTGGCGGGGTTGTAGACATCGCCCCAGCGTTCCACCTTCCCCTCGTACGGCTTGCCGCCGATCCAGTGCTTCAGGATGGTGAGTTCGAGGGTCGTCTGCGTGCTGTCGGTCATGGGTCTGAAGTCCTTACGCCTTGACGGCGCGATCGGTGATTTCGAGTCCGCGGTCCACGATGTCCAGTCCTTCGTGGAGCTGGGCCTCGGTGATGACGAGCGGCGGATTGGTGAAGAAGGTGTTCCAGCGGACGAAGGTGT
>DAORUA010000545.1:0-2380 GCA_035432945.1 Vicinamibacteria bacterium
CTTCCTCGAAACCCTGGCCGGAGGGCTGCCGAAGAGGGCCTACTCTTCGTGATCTCCTACTTCCACGAACGGCCGCGCGCGGCCACTTTCGCGCTGTTCACCGTTCTCGCCGCGTACGAGTTCCTCCTCCGCGCGCCCGTTCTCCTGGGCGCGCTCGCGCTCTACCAACGGGATCTCTTCCTCCTCTACTTTCCGCTCGTTCAGTCCGCCCTGAGGGGACTGAGCGAAGGCGCCCTGCCTCTGCGCGATCCCACCTCGGCCTTCGGACAGCCGCTCCTGGCCGATCCGAGCTGCCAGATCCTGTATCCGCCGGTCGCGCTTCACCTCCTGTTTCCGCCGCACCAGGCCTACGCCTGGTTCGTGTCCCTCCATTCCGTCTTCGGGGCCATGGGCATCGCTCAACTGGCCCGGAGGTTCTCCGGCGGGTCCTGGCTCGCGGGCCTCGTGGGAGGCCTGGCCTGGCTCTCGAGCGGTCCGCTGCTGTCTCTCGCCACCCTGTGGCATCACATGTCGGGGGCGGCCTGGATTCCCTGGGTGCTCCTTTGCGTGGTCCGGGTGGTCGAGGGTGACCGCAGGCGCGGCGCCCTGGTCCTGGGGGCGGTGTTCGGCATGCAGATCCTCGCCGGGTCCGCCGACATGTGCGCGATGACCCTCCTCCTCGCCGCCCTCTTCGTTCCGCCCCTCGATTACGTTCGAGCCTGGAAGGCGTGGGTCACGAGCGGCGCGATCGCCCTCCTGCTGAGCGCCGGCATCTGGCTGCCGGCCGCGGAGCTGGTGTCGAACTCCGCGCGATCGTCGCTGCCCGAGGCCGTCCGCACCTACTGGTCGCTGCATCCCTTCGCGCTTCTCGAGTTCTTTCTTCCCGTTCCCCTGACCGCGCTTCCCCTTCGGCCGGAATGGCGGACCGCGATCTTCGAAGGCCGCGAGCCTTTCCTGGGGTCGATGTTCCTGGGCACCGCCCTCCTTCCCTTCGGCCTCGCCGCGCTCGCGGATTCGACCGCCCCTCGCCGGAATCGACTCGCCTGCTTTCTGGGCGTCGCCCTGGGTTTCGTGATCGCCCTCGGCAAGAACGCGATCGCCTACTCGTGGGCGGTCGCGCTGATTCCTCCCCTCAAGATTCTCCGATTCCCGAGCAAGGCCATGATCCCGGTGACCATCCTGGTGTGCGTCCTCGCCGGCGTGGGCGTGATGGCGGTGCGCCGTTCTTCGAGAGCGAGGGCCGCGGCCCTTGCCGGCGTTGTGATCCTGGTCGCGGCGGCGCTGGCCCTCATGGGCCCGGCGCTGACCCCCTTCGCCGCCCTGCTCCTCGACATGAAGGAGGTGGCGGGCCTCGCCGAGTTCTGGAGCCGTCTCCCGCTTCAGCTCCTCGTGACCGTGGGTGTCCTCACCGTGCAGGCGGCCTACGTTCTGCGCGCGCCGGGCAAGCCCGGGGCCCTGTTCGGATCCCTGCTCCTTCTCGCCACTCTCTGGGTGAGTCACCTCTTCCACGCCGGGTTCAACGCCATCGTGCCGTCGACGGTTCTGAGCTACAAGCCCGAGCATCTCGATGTCCTGAAGCCGCCCGGCGACGGACGCCTCTACGTCTACGACTACGCTCTCTTCGAGGGCCGCGCCCTCAAGTATCTCGGCCGCACCGCGACCACGGACAGCGCGGGTCTGGTGGGCCTCGACGGCGTGGCTCCCGACACCGCCACCCTCATCGCCTCGAACGCCTATCTCACTCCCCTGACCGGAGCCTTCTGGAGGGTCGACTACGCGTGGGACGTGGATCTTCGGCTGCTTTTCGACCGCCGTCTGGCGCGCCTCACCGTCGGCCTGCGGGGCGTGGAAGGAACGCCCGGCTTCCTCAAACTCCTTCAGCTTTCAGGCGTGACCCGGGTCGCCGCGCGCCACGAAAAGGACCTCGAGGACCTGAGTCTCCTCGCTCGCCGAAAGAGCTATTACCCCGAAGACCTTCGCGTCTTCGAAGTGCCCAACCCGCTGCCGCGCGCCTTCATGACCTCGGGGCGAACCCGGAGCGCGGGCTCGGACTTGCGGGGACTGCTGGATCCGGGCTTCGATCCCTTCACCACCGTGCTCGTGGACGACGGTCCGGTCCGGCCCGCGTCCCCGGACTTTCGGGGCAACGCCCGCGTGGTGCAGCGCCGGGCGGACGACGTCGTGGTGGAGACCTCGGCGAACTCGCCTGCGTTCGTGAGCGTGCTCGAGGGCTTCATGCCTGGCTGGCGCGTCTACGTGGATGGCCGGGCGGCGAAACTCGAGCGCGCGAACGCGATCTTCGTGGGCGCCGAAGTCCCGGCGGGGAATCACCGGGTCGAGTTCCGCTTCCTGCCCACTTCCGCGGTGATCGGAGTGAGCCTCTCCGCGCTCACCGCCCTCT
>DAORUA010000546.1:0-2368 GCA_035432945.1 Vicinamibacteria bacterium
TCTTCAAGCGTTACAACGACCACTACGGGCACGCGGCCGGCGACCACGCCCTGCAGCTCGTGGCGAAGAGTCTGCGCAAGCGCATCCAGCGCCCCGCGGATCTGGTCGCGCGCTACGGCGGCGAGGAGTTCGTGGTGGTGATGCCCGATACCCCGCTCGAGGGGGCCATGGAAGTGGCGGAAAGGCTGCGCCTCGGCATCGAGGGCCTGGGCATTCCCCACAAGCGCTCGAGCGCCGCCATCTGCATCACCGTGAGCATCGGCGTCGCCACCACCGGTCCCGAAGCCGTCACCAGCGGGGAAGTGCTGATGGAACTCGCCGACGGCCGCCTCTACCGCGCCAAGAAGGCGGGTCGGAATCGCGTGGTGGGCAGCTGAGCGCCCTGGTCTACAGGAACTTCAACTTGCGCGACGCGAACGCGCTCATGCGCAGCAGCAGCAAGCCGTGGGCGAACCGGTTGATGTTGGTCTCCCCGTATTCCCGCTCGTGGTACCGCACGGCCAGGTCGACGATGTGCAGATTGAGCCGCGATGCGCCGAACAGAAGGTCGAAGTCGCCGAAGGGATCGAAGTCCCCGAAATACGACCGGTTGGCCGCGATCCGCTCGTAGTCCGAACGATAGAGAACCTTGGTGCCGCACAGGGTGTCGCGGCAGCTCTGGCCGAGGATCCAGCTGAACAGGGCCGCGAAGAACTTGTTGGCGAGGAGATTCAGGAAACGCATGGCCTTCCCGGCCATGGGATAGACGAGGCGCGACCCGTTCACGAATTCCGCGTGGCCGCTCGCGAGGGCCTTGACGAACGACGGCAGGTCCTCGGGGGCGACCCCCATGTCCGAATCCAGGATGGCGAGGACCTCGCCGCGCGCGGCCCCGAAACCGAGGCGCACCGCGTCGCCCTTTCCCTTGCCGGTCTGCTTGAGGAAACGCAGCGGCTTGTCGGGATTCTTCTCGATGGCCGAGAGGATCGCGGCCTCGGTGCCGTCCTTCGACCCGCCCTCGACGAAGATGTACTCGCTGTTCGGGGGAAGCGTGGGGAGTCTGGCCACCATCGGGGCGATGTGGCCCTCCTCGTTGCGGCAGGGGATGACCACGCTCACCGAGGGCTCCGACTTCATGGAGCCGGCGTGCCGGATCAGGCGGGGCCGGGCGATCATGCCGAACATCAGGGAGAGCGCGTCGAACATGGGAAGGTGCCCGATCCAGCGGTTGAGCACCTCGGAGACCAGCGGGATGTAGACGGGCAGCACGATCTGCCGGTCCTCCCGGACGACGTCCCAGTCCGCGAGATGGAGCATGGTGCGGACCTCTTCCTGGGGGATCCAGGCGTCGGCGGGCTGCGCGGGCTTGAGGCCGAGCGCCTCGGCGAGGCGCACGACGGGCTGCCAGAGCCGCGAATAGCTGTAGATGATGACCCGGGTCTTCGAATGGGACACGAGGTGAAGGGCGTCGAAGAGCCGCCGCACATCGCCCATGAAGGTGAGCACGTTCACGATCAGGATCACGTCGAACGGTCCGCGGGCCTGGGTGAGGGTCGAGGCCTCGCCCGCGTCGCCCTCGAAGAAGTGAAGGTCGGGGTGGCGGGCCCGGGCCGCCGCGACCGACTTGCCGGAGATGTCGATGCCCACGCCGAAAGACGGGGAGCACGCGGCGAGCAGGTCGCCCGAGCCGCAGCCGATCTCGAGGACGCGCTGCCCCGGGGCGATCCGCGCCTTCAGGACGCGGGAGAGGTAGTCGTAGTAGTAATACCGCTTCTTCCGCGACCGGGCCAGTTCGGCGTGGTGGGATTCGTAGAAGTCACGGACCTCGTCCCGGGCGTGCTTCGCTAGCGGGCTGAGTTCTTGTTGTTCCGATACCACTCGATTGTCCTCTTGAGGCCTTCCTCGAACGAGACCCGCGCCTTGAAGCCGAACATCGCCTCGGCCCGCGAGGTGTCCAGGCACCGGCGCGGCTGGCCGTCGGGCTTGGTGGGATCGAATCGCAGCTCGCCCTTGAAGCCGCTGAGCTTCTGCAGGAGCTCGGCCAGGTCACGCATGGAGATCTCGAATCCCGCGCCCAGGTTGACCGGCTCGGCGCCGTCGTACTTCTCGGTCGCGTCCGCGATGCCCCGGGCCGCGTCCTCCACGAAGAGGAACTCGCGCGACGCGGTGCCGGTTCCCCACACCTCGACGAAGGGTGCGGAGATTTCGATCGCGTCCTCGAACTTCTTGATGAGGGCGGGGATGACGTGGGAGATGGCGGGGTCGAAGTGGTCGAGAGGGCCGTAGAGGTTCACGGGCAGGACGTAGATCGCGTTCATGCCGAACTGCTGGCGATAAGCCTGGCCCTGGACCAGGAGCGCCTTCTTGGCGATCCCGTAGGGCGCGTTCG
>DAORUA010000547.1:0-2368 GCA_035432945.1 Vicinamibacteria bacterium
CTTGGGCACGGCCTCGAGGATCTGCGCGCCCTTGGTGGGGTGCTGCTTCATGATCTCGTACTCGTCGTCGGTCAGCGCCGCGGGCTTGCGCAGGATCCGGTCCTCGATGCCGATCTTCCCGACGTCGTGGATGAGGCCCGACAGGTGCACGTTCGCGATCTCGGCGTCGTTCATCCCGAGTTCCTTCGCGACGAGGGTCGAGTAGAAAGCCACCCGCTCCGAGTGACCGCGGGTGTAGGGGTCCTTCGCGTCGATCGCGTTCGCGAGCATGCGGACGGTGCCGATGAAGAGTTCGCGGTTGGTGTCCGCGGCCTCCCGGATCTCCTCGACCGATCGTTCGATGCGCTCGCCCATGACGTTGAAAGCCTCGCCGAGGACGCCCACTTCGTTCTTGGTGGCGAGGCTGACCCGGGTCTTGAAGTCTCCGCGCGCGAGTTGCAGGGCGGCGTCGCGCAGGGTGCGGATGGGCTGGGTGATCTCGCGGGAGAGCAGGAGCCCCAGGCCGAGGGCGAGCACGCTCACCAGGGTCACGACCAGGATGGAATTGCGGCGCATGGCATAGGCGCCGGCGTAGGCCTTGGCCTCGTCGATCTGCGCGATCACGCCCCAGCCCGAGTCGTCGGCCACGCGGATGAAGGTGCCGAGCATGTGCCGGGTCTCCCCGTTCGCGTCCTCGAGGTTGAAGGGCATGGAGGCCGCGGCCCGGCCGGCGGTCTGGACGAACTCCTGCACGATGTCGATCCCCTTCAGATCGGCGCCGGTGGACGCGAACTTCGGATCCGAGTGGGCGACGAGCTTCCCGTCGCCGCTCACCACGTAGACATCGAGCAGTCCGCCCTCGCCCGACTGCCGGGTGAGGCGAACCACGGGCTCGAAGGTGGTGATGGCGATGACCACGGCCTGGGCGGTTCCGGTGGGGCTCAGCACGGGCTCGGCGGAAATGACCACGGGCTCGGAGAGCGTGCTCGACCAGAGCGGCGGGGTCGAGGTGCTCTGGCCCTTCAAACCGGCGAGGAACGCGCCCTGGATCCCCGCGCTCAGCGTGGGCTCGGGCAGGGCGAGACCCGAACGCGCCCCGAAGCCGTTCCGGTCCACCACGTTCACGGAGACGAGGGAAGAGGACTCGCCGGGAAAACGCTCGAGGGTGCGCCGCGCGGCCAGGCTGTCGATCCGCTTCTTGTAGTCGGCGGGGGCGTCGATGGCGAGGCTCGTGGCCAGGGTCTGGACCACGGCGCGGGTGGAGGTGCGGAACTGCGCGATCCACTCGGAGAGGTGGCGCACCTTCGCCATCTGGAGCGAGCGCTGGTCGAGTTCGAGGTCGGCCCGGGCCTGGTTGACCAGATAACGCGAGGTCAGGACCAGGGGAACGAGAGCGGTCAGGAAGAGGAGCCCGAGCAGGGACCACAGGATGGAGGCGCGGGACCGGCCGCCGTCAAGCCGCTTGAGGGCCTCAATGGGCTCGGTATTGGGCACGCTCGTCTCAGGAGGCCCCGAGCTTGCCCACGTTGACCGTGCTCGTGGCCGGCACGGCCGCCGCCCGGCCTCCCAGGACCTCGTGCACGACGACCTTGTTCTCCTTGCCCTTGAGGGCGAACTCGCCCATGGCGCGCAGGTCGAACTGGTCCTTGACCGCGTCGTAGGTGTTGGGACCGATCACGATCAGCCCGGGCTTCGCCACCGAGCTTTCGAGGCGGGAGGCGGTGTTGACGGTGTCGCCGAGCACGGTGTACTCGCGTTTGTTGACCGAACCGATCTCGCCCGCGACCGCCTTCCCGGAGTTGATCCCGATGCGGATCTGGAGGAGCGGGCCGGTCTTGCGCTCGGCGTTGAACTCGGCGAGGCGGCTCCGCATCTCGATCGCGGTCTTCACCGCCCGGGCGGCGTGATCGGGCATGTCGAGGGGCGCGCCGAACACGGCCATGATGGCGTCGCCGATGTACTTGTCGAGCGTGCCTTCAAACATGAATATCGCGTCGGTCATGCGGGAGAGATAGTCGTTCAGCACCAGGGCGATGGCGGAGGGAGTCATCCGCTCGGACATGCTGGTGAAGCCCACGATGTCCGCGAAGAGCACGGTGACCTCGCGAACCTCGGGCTCGCCCAGCTCGAAGCCCTGCGAGTCGTTGGTGGCGATGATCCGGCTCGCCACCTGGGGGGAGAGGAAGCGGCCCAGCCGCTCGCGCTTCTTCTCCTCCATCGCGATCTTCTCGTTGAGGCGCGAGCGCTCGATCGCCACCGCCGCGAAGTTCGCGAGGGCGGAGAGGAGGTCGAGGTCGTTCTCGGTGAAGGCGTGGGTGAGCGCGGAGGTGTCGAGGTGGATGATCCCGATCACTTCCTCGCGGTTCCACAGGGGCGCCACCATGGCGCT
>DAORUA010000548.1:0-2364 GCA_035432945.1 Vicinamibacteria bacterium
ATGAGAACGCATTGAACGAAGAACGCTTCGACATCGTCCCCGGCCTGCGCCGGGAATGGATGATCGTCGTCCGACGACGGCGGCTGGTCGCCCTGGGTCTCGTGGTTTCTCTCGTGGGCGCCACCGTCTACAACTACACCTTGCGGCCGGTGTACGAAGGCCTCGCGGTCGTCGCCATCGCCGAAGCCATGGCCGCGAACCCCCTGGCGAGGATGTCCACGGAGGTGACGCGCCTGGGCGCGATCCTGGAGCGCCAACGGGTCCTCATTCGCAGTCCGGAGTTCGCCTCGCGCACGGTGCCGTCGCTCGACCCCGCCGCGCAGAAGGAGCTGTCGAACGGACCCATCGGAAGCTGGCCGGATCGCATGCGGTCGGAATGGGCGCGGCTGATCGGGGCCACGGGCACGGACGCTCCCACGGATGCAGTCGCGGCCTTCCGTTCGCGGCTCCGGGTAACGGGCGAGGCGAAGTCCACCTGGATCGAGATCCGATTCGCCGCCTACGACCCGAAAGTCGCAGCCGACGTCGCGAACGCGGTCATGGACCAGTATCTGAGGGAAACCGAGGACTCGAACACTCGGGCGGTCGAACAGTCGAGGCAGATGCTCGGCGCGCAGGTGGACGAGAAGGAGCAGCGGCTCACCGAACAGCTTTCCGGGCTCAGGGAAATGGGCGGCAAGTCGGGCCTCGGCGACCTCGAGATCCGAAAGGCCATGCTCGAAAGGGAGTTCCGGGCGTTTCAGGAGGCGCTCGTAAACGCGCAGACCGCGCGGGTGGGCCGGGAGGCGAGAAGACGGGAGGCGACTCAATTGCGCGGCGGTGTCGCGGCCGTGCGTTCCGATCCCCTGATTCGCGCGGCCACGGCCAGGGTGAGCGAGCTCGAAGATCGCGAGACCACGCTCCTTTCGACCCTGGGCCCGAAGCACCCGGACGTGATCGCGGTCCAGCAGCAACTGGCGGCGGCGAGGCAGCGCCTCGCCCAGGAGATGGGCTCGCTCGAGGAAGGCGCCGACTCCGAGTACCAGCTCGCGGTCAACGAAGAATCGCGGCTCAAGACCAACATGGCCCGGATTCAGAGAGAACTGGCCGACGTGGAGAAGGAATCGCTCGGCTACTCCCTGGAACGCAGGAAGTTCGAAGCCAGCCGCGCGTCCATCGAAACCCTGTTCCAGCGTCAGGCGAATGTCTCGACCACCATTCTCGATCCTCAGATCATCCAGAGCGCGCGGCCTTCTCCGGTTCCGGTCTCACCCCAGCGGCAGCGCAATTTCCTCTACGCATTCATCGGCGGTCTGATCGGGGGCCTTCTTCTCGCCTGGATGGCCGAGCGGTTCGACGACTCGGTTCAGTCGCCGGAGGACGTGAAGGAAGGTCTCGGCCTCCCGTTCCTCGGGATCGTTCCGCTCATCCGGAAACTTCCTCAAGGCTCCCTGGCGCCCGCCATTGGCGACGCGAAGAATGGCCTGGCGGACAGCCTGAGAGTGGTCAGAACAAACCTGATCTACGGTTCCGCGGAGGCCCGGCCCAAGGTTCTGGCGTTTACGAGCGCTTCGCCGGGCGAGGGCAAGTCCACGGTCGCCGCGGGCCTCGCCATTCTCTTCGCCCAGAACAAGGCTCGGGTTCTGCTCATCGACGCCGATCTGCGCAGGCCCTCGGTCCATCAGCTCCTGAACGTCCCCCAAAGCCCGGGCCTTTCGGGCGTGCTCTCCGCGGAAGGCCCGGTGAACCTGGTAGCGCGAGCCGGCCCGGTGCGGGGGCTGGATGTGATTCCGGCGGGCACGCCGCAGAATCTCTCCTCGGAGCGCCTGGGCTCGGACGCCATGAAGGCTCTGATCGATCAGGCCCGGGGCCGGTACGACTGGGTGATCATTGACTCCCCGCCCGCCCTGGGGTTGTCGGACGCTTCGGTGATCGCGACCCTGGCCGACGGCATCGTGGTGGTGTGCTCAGGAGACAAGACACCCCGCCAGGCGGTCCGCCATGTCGCGGATCAGCTTCGCGCGGTGCGGGCGGCGGTCCTGGGCGTGGTGTTGAACCGGGTCGATCTGCACCGGCATTCCTACTACTACGGTCGCTACTACTCGCCGTACTACGGGGCCGAGGGAGAGGGCTCGAAGAAGCACAGCCACGAGGTTCGCGAGAGCGCCACCCCCTAGACCGGCGTCAGAGGCGGGGGTCTTCGAGAACGTTCACGGTGGCGTCGAACACCGCCGCGGTCGTGATCTGACCGAGGCACTCGGGCACGGGCGCTCTGTCGCACTCCTCGGGCGGGCGTCGGATGAGATTGCAGGGACTGCACCACAGCGCGGGAGCGAGAGCGATGTGGGTGCGTCCCGAACCGAACCCCTGATCTCCTCCCGAGAA
>DAORUA010000549.1:0-2363 GCA_035432945.1 Vicinamibacteria bacterium
ACTCCCAGGTCTTGCTTCCCTCGATGCCCTGCCGCGTGGTCTTGAGATCGGAGGTCACCCGCGGCGGAAACACGCGCGCGCCCGGGATCTCGAAGCTGGGCGCTGCATCCACCCATTTCAGGTTCCCGCGGCCTTTCACCTTGAAACGGAAGGTGACGGCGTCGCCGAGCGCGATGCTCGGTCGATCGACCGAGGATTCGACCTCGTACGTCCCCACCGCACTTCCCTCCGGCGTGCCCGCGGGGAGAGAACCCACGTTGACCTTGAGCACCTTCGTGCTGCGCTCGATGGGGGCGGCCACTCCGAAAGCACCTCCCGCGGGCACCAGGCGAAGCCGGGCCTCCGGGATTTCGAGGAGGCCGGTGCGGGTGGGAAAGAGCAGGCGTTCGAGGACGGGATAGCGAAGGAACGGCTCGCCCTGGACCACGATGTTCTCCCCCGAGGAATCGCCGCGGCTGCGCTCGATCTCCTCGGCCCAGAACCCGGGGTACTTGGGAGCTTCGGCGAACTCGACGCCGGAGAGCGAGATCTGGGTGTAGACGAAATACGTCACCAGGATCGGCTCGCCCACCCGGGCGGCAGGGCGGGAGAGAGCGGCCTCGACGAAGAGCTTTCCCTGGCTCTGGGGCTGAGGCCGCCGGGGCCGGCCGAAGATCTCCTCGAAGGGGTCGCGGCCCCCGAATGGATCCTGCGGCTGCTGGGCCGGGCGAATCGCGCCTTGAACCACTTCGATGGAGATGGGCGCGGTGGGCGGATAGCCCTGCAGCGAGACCGCGCCCACCTCGGCGGCGCCGGGCTTCTCCGCGCGCAGGACGAAGGAGAGCATCTTCTGCCGGGACATGGAGCCGTTCACGAAGGAGATCTGGGTGGAGGTCGAAGGCCCGCCCACGACCCGCAGGTTCTTCAGGGCGGGGAGGGCGGCATCGAGGTTCGCGGCGTCGCCGTCGAGGATGATCGAGAGGGTGGCCACGTCGTCCGTGCCGATCTTCCGGGCGTCCACTTCGGTGCGCACGGAACCGCTTTGGGCCAGAGCCGCCTCAGCGGTGAGCAGGAAGAGAATCGCGAGAAGGGGTCTCACCAGTCTTTTCCTTTGCGGCGCTTCGCCCGCTCGGCTTCGAGCTTCTTCTTCTGTTCGGTCTTCTCGTTCTGCTCGAGGGCCTTGAGGAGCTGCATGGCGCGGTCTTTCGACATCCCGGTTTCCTTCTGGAAACGCTCGTTCTCGCGCTCCTTCTGGGTCTTTGGGGGCTCCTGCTTCTCGTCGCTTTGCGAAGGCTGCTTCTTCTGCTGCTCCTTGTCCTTCTGGTCGTCTTTCTGATCCTTCTTGTCCTTCTCCTGGTCCTTCTTTTGCTGCTGCAACTGGCGAAGGGCGATCTCGAGATTGCGCCGGGCGCGGGCATCGTCGGGCTTGAGCCTCAAGGCGTCGCGATAGGCCGCGACCGCGCCGGGGAGCTGTTGCGACCCGAGAAGGGCGTTGCCGAGGTTGTAGTGGCTCTCGAAGCCGAGGTCGTTCTTTTCCCGCGACAAGGCGGTGAAGGTCTCGATCGCCTCGGGGGCCTTGCCCGCCTTGGCCTGGGCCACCGCCTCGTTGAAGCGCGTGACCGCGGAGTCCGGACGCGCGGCTCGGGCCTTCTCGAACGCGGCGAGAGCCTGGGCGGCGTCGCCCGTCTCGTAGGCCTTGATGCCCTTGTTGGTTTCGCGGGACGGGCGCGCCAGGATTTCATCCTTCACGTCCGCGCGCACGTTGGTCGCGAGGAGAAGCATGGGAACGAGGACGAGACGGGCGCCCTTACGCCGCAGCCGCTCGGTCAGCACCGGCCCGAAGAGCGCGAGGAGAAACGAGAGGAAGGACAGGCCGAGCGGAATCTGGAAGCGCTCCTTCTTTCGGAAGGAGAACTCGCTCGCGGTCTGCTTGTTTTCCATGGCTTCGATGGCGGAGGCGGTCAGGGACAGGGCGGTGTTGTTGGACGAGGCCTGGGTGAATTTGCCTCCGGTCGCCTGCGCGAGCCGAATGAGGTTCTCGGCGTTGAGACGCGAAATGACGGGCTCGCCGTTTTCGAGCTTGTAGCCGTTGCGCTCTCCGCTCGAGTCGGTGTCGGGAACCGGTCCGCCCTGGGCGGACCCCACCCCCACGGTGTGGATGATCACGCCGGCCTTCTTCGCCGCGGCCGCCGCCCCTTCCAGGCTGTCTTCGAGATCCTCGCCGTCCGAGACGAGGACGATCACCCGATTGACGCGGCTCGGATCGACGAAGGTGGCGATGCCGGCCTCGATCCCGGAAAGGAGATTGGAGCCAGGGGTGGGGACGAAACCCGGCTCGAGGGTCTCGAGGAAGAGCGCCACCGCGTCGGCGTCCAGGGTCAGCG
>DAORUA010000550.1:0-2361 GCA_035432945.1 Vicinamibacteria bacterium
ATTCTTCGCGCTAGGCGGATGCCCTCGCTGACTCGCTCCTTGTCCTTCAGGCAGGTGATGGCTTGTTTGACGACCCGGGCGAGGTGGAGGGAGATGCGGTCGGCGGCTTCGGCTTCGTGGAGGGGGCGCCGGCGAGAGCGGAGGCGCTCCCCCACTTCCACCAGCCCGGTCTCGAGGGCCTCGGTGATGAGTTCTTCGTAGAGGCCGCGGGTGGGGGACGGCATTGCCGGGATTGTAGACGGACCCCGTCCGGACCTGCCGTCCGTTAGGGTGCGGGATCGTCTGGAGGACTATGATTTCAATCGAAATGACCCCGTCGGAACGAATCACTATCGACCCTGCCATCCTGGTGGGTAAGCCGATCATTCGAGGGACTCGTCTGTCTGTCGAGTTCATTGTGGGACTGCTGGGTGATGGGTGGTCGGAGGCGGACGTGCTTCGTAACTACCCGAACATCACCCACGAGGACATCGCCGCCTGCCTCCGCTACGCGGGCGAGATACTCCGCGCCGAGAAGGTCTACCCACTCACGACCGTCTAGGGGAGCTGCATGAAGTTTCTCGCTGACGAGAACTTCCCGGGTGACGCGGTCAGATTCCTCCGGGGAGCCGGTCACGATGTCGCCTGGGTTTCAGCCGACGGGCCGTCGAGCTCAGATCGTGCGGTTCTGGCGCGAGCCTTCGAGGAGGCGCGAGTTCTGCTGACTTTCGACAAGGACTTCGGTGAGCTCGCGTGGAAGCATCATTTGCCAGCGCGGTGCGGGGTGATCCTGTTCCGCTGTGCGATGCCTGCTCCGGAAGCTGTTGGTTCAGCGTTGGCCGCGATGGTTGCCCAGCGCGACGACTGGCCGGGCCACTTCTCGGTCATTGAAGATGGGCGAGTTCGCATGCGACCGCTCGATGAGGGAGCGGAGTAGCACAGCGTTCAAGATCACAGATTGTGATCTTGAAGACGCGTCGAACGATGACAGCGGGTGCGCTCCAGAACGCTGCGAGATTGCTTCGTCGCTTTCATCTCGACGAGCTCCTCGCAATGACGGAGGGGCCGAAGTAGTCGGCGTTCCTACATCACCCCGCTGTGGCTCTCAGGCTCGGCCGCGGTCGGAGACTCAACCTCAGCATCCGCTGCGGCCACCACGGAGACCTCGAGCGACTCCGCCGCTTCGAGCCCGAACGGGCCGAAGAGGGCCTTCGCGATCAGCGTCGCGGGGACGATCGCGCGCACCGGAGAGGGCCAGCGCTGAACGAGGATGCCGGGTTCCTCTTCGCGCCAGTCGGAGGACTGCATCAAGGCCCTGCGCGTCGCGTCGACGGCGGTGTGAGCGGTGAGGAGCAGGGTTGTGCCTGCATCGACCTCCATGTAGATGCCCTCGCCTTCCCGGTCGGGGAGGAGGAGGCCCACGAGAGTGCGGCGATCGACCAGGATGCGGCAGATGACGCCCGCGAGTTCGATGGCCAGTTCCCGCTCCGACTTCGACCGCAGCGTGAGGCCGTCCTCGTGGAGGGGGACGGCCTGTCCCGAGCCGCGGGGCGGGTGCAGCACCGCGACTCCGGCGCGGTCGAGGCGTTCCACCAGCGGGCCGCTGGCGCAGGCCGAGATGCCGAAGGCGAGCTGCGCGATGTCGCGGGTGATCCGTTCGCACTGGAGTGAGGATTCGAGAGTGCTGTTGTGCTGGAGGATCAGCCGGCGCTCCTCGTGGTGGAGGCGTTCGATCGTGTGGGTGTCCTCCGGGCCCGCAAGCGCGCGGGCGAGGTCGGCGGCGCGCTGGTGCGTCATCAGCGACGAGTCGGCTGCGTTCACGGCCAGGGTGACGGCCTGGTCCAGTTCGCTTATGGCCTCATCCAGGGCTTCGATGGGGATGGGGGTGTCGGTGCCCGCTTCGATCACCTTGTCGATCTCGCCCTTCAGTCCGGCGCCCAGGAGCAGGGCGCGCGCGGCCTGGGCGGCGAGGTCGTTGATCTGCTGGAAGAGATGGCGGTGGTTGAAGAGCGGGCCTACCCAGATGCGGCTGGCCTCGGTGGGCCTGGCGCCCTTTCGGGCGGTGCCCAGGGCCTCGGCGAGGTCGGCGAACTGCTCGAGCTTCTCGAAGACGGACACCAGATCCTGCGTGCGCGGGTCGGCGATGAGGGGGATCGCGACGAGGCAGGTGCCTTCTTCCCTGGAGGACGGGTCGGGATTGACGAACTCCATGTAGGACTGGCCCGCGACGTGCTCGGCGATGGGCGGCCCGAAGCGCTGCTCGAGATAGGAGCGGAGTTGCGATACGCGGAGATTCTCGGGGAGGGGGTGCTGGGGGAAACGGCGCACGATCGTTCCGGTGCCAGGGTCGCCTATGAAGGTTCGGAGCCAGAGCTGATTCAT
>DAORUA010000551.1:0-2352 GCA_035432945.1 Vicinamibacteria bacterium
GCCAGCCCAACGCGTCGGGCGACATCCGCGGCGCCATGATCGTGGCCGCCGGTCTGATCGAAGGCGCGACGCTGTTCGCCCTCGTCATCATGATCCTGCTCGTCATCAAGTAAGAACAAACCCTTGCTCTCCAACTTGACGGCGCTCCCGCTCCTCGCGGGAGGTTTGACGGACATCGACCTGATGCTCACCGTCTTCACGCTGATCCTGTTCACGCTTTTCGTCATCATCCTCTCGAAGTTCGCCTGGGGCCCGCTGCTCTCGGCCATCGACGAGCGGGAGAAGTCGATACGGGAAGCGATTGAAGGCTCCAGGAAGCAGAACGCCGAGGCGGCGGCCCTGATGGCTCAGCACAAGGATCTGGTCCGCCAGATCGGGGCCGAACGGGAAGAGATCATCAAGAAGGCCACCAAGGAAGCCGAGGACTTCCGGGTCGATCTGATGGCGAAGGCGCGGTCGGACGGGGAGGACATCGTCCGCCGCGCGAAGCAGCAGATCGAGCGCGAGTCGGCGGTGGCGCTCGCGAAGCTGCGCGAGGAAGTGGCGGACCTCGCGATCCTCGGCGCTTCGAAGATCGTGGCTTCGTCCATGACCCCCGAGGCGCAGAAGAAGCTGGTCTCCGAATTCGTGGGCTCACTGCCCAAGGTGAAGAACTAGCCCATGGCCAAGAGCGAAGTCGCCCAGATGTTCGAGGCCCTGCCCACCATGTTCGTGAAGGGCAGCGTCAAGACCCCGCGCACCTTCTACTTCTCCCTCGACGACGTGGAGAAGTGGACGGTGTCGATCAGCGCCGACGCGTGCGCGGTGAAGCCCGGAAAGACGGAGGACGCGGACTGCTTCTTCAAGTCCACCTCGCAGATCTTCCTCGACGTGTGGAACGGCAAGAAGACGCCCTCCGCCACCGACTTCATCACCGGGGCCATCAAGAGCAACAATCCCCTGATGCTCAAAGAGTTCATGGGAGCGTTCAGGCACAACAAGGCCTGAAGAGCCAGCCGTCATTCCGGCGAAAGCCGGAATCCACGGATACACCAATAAGTAGCGGTTGGTGGATCCCGGCTTTCGCCGGGATGACGGAATGACCTGCTAGTGCAGGCCGGCGACCTCGAGGAGCGAGGCGCCGAGAAGCGAGAGGGCGACCCCCGCGAAGACCGCGGCCGCCATCCTGAAGCTGCGCAGGGCGTTGACCTCGGGGATCAGGTCCGACGCGGCCACGTAGAGGGTGACGCCGGTGGAGAGCGGCAGGGCGAAGCTCACCCAGGAGGGTTCCACCAGGGAAAGCGCTCCGAGCAGGGTCGCGGATGCGAGGATCAGCGACGAGCGCAGGGCGCCCCTGCGGCCCTGTCCCGAGGCCATGGCGATGGACGCCACCGTGAATCCTTCGGGGAGCTTGTGGAGCAGGATCGCCACGAAGACCAGGATCCCGAGGGAGCGCGACACCGCGAGGCCCGACGCGATCGACAGGCCGTCGAAGAACGCGTGCACGGAGAGCCCGACGAGCGCGGTCCAGGAAGCGGAGGGCGCGTCCATGGCGTGCTCGTGGGTTTCCTCCCCGAAGTGGAAGTGCGGGGCCACGGTGTGCTCGAAGAAATGGACGAGGAAATAGCCGGCGAGGATCAGGAGCGGGCCGCGCTCACCCTCGCCCACCGCCACCGGGAGCATGTGCACGATCGAGGTGGCGAGCATGAAGCCCGCGCCGAGGCCCACGAAGTACCGGAGAACGAGATCGTTCCAGTGCCGCCTCGAGACCAGGATGAGGCCGCCCGCGATGTTCGCGAGGGCCGCGATCAGGCCGAAGAGGAGGGGTGTGATCAGACGCTCTCCCGGAAGCGCTCCACCAGGTGCACCAGGGTCTTCACCCCGAAGCCCAAAGCACCCGCTTCGTAGTAGCGCCAGTCGCGGTCGCGGAACATGGGGCCGGCGATGTCGAGGTGCGCCCAGGCCACACCCTCGGGCACGAACTCGCGCAGGAAGAGGGCGGCGGTGATGGCCCCGGCGACACCGCCCGTTGCGATGTTGTTGATATCGGCGTAGGGCGTCTTCAGGGTCTCGCGGTATTCCTCGATCAGGGGCAGTTCCCAGAACGCCTCGCCATGGCTCTCGCCCGCGGCGATGACCCGGCGCACCAGTTCCTTGTTGGTGCCGAGAACACCCGCGACCGAGGGGCCGAGGGCCCGCACCACGGCGCCGGTCAGGGTGGCGATGTCGACCACGTGGGTAGCGCCTTCCTCGCCGGCGCGAGCCAGGCCGTCGGAGAGGACCAGCCGGCCCTCGGCGTCGGTGTTGTCGACCATGACGCTCTTGCCGTTCTTCGCGACGAAGATGTCGCCGGGCCGGTTCGCGTTGTGTCCC
>DAORUA010000552.1:0-2342 GCA_035432945.1 Vicinamibacteria bacterium
AGCAACAGGCGTTGCCGTCGATGGCCGAAGGCACGCTCCAGCTGAGCCAGGTCGAACCCCCGGAGTTCTGAGCCGCGGCGACGCGCGCGGCCAGGTTGTCCGCGGTGGGTGCGGCGAGAGCGATAAGCAGCGCGGTGACGAGCATGGGCGATCCTTCCTGTGGCAGTGGGGTCTTTGACAGTGGGTGGTTGGAGGTGGATCCCGGCTTTCGCCGGGATACGCCGGTCGCCTTCGGCGCCCGGCTAGTCCTTCAGCAGTTCCAGCATGTAGGCGCGGGCTTCCTTCGAGTTCATCAGCGAGAGCCAGTGAACCGCTTCCTTCTTGAGCATCGGGTCCTTCTCCACCCGGGCGATCTCCACGAGGCGGGTGGAGTTGCCCTGGAGGAAGAAGGCGTTCAGCACTTCCTTCTTCACCTCCGGATCGGTCTCGACCCGGTACATGTCGGCCAGCACGGTTTCGCTCTTCCGGCCCATGAGGCCGAGATTGCGAACCGCCACGAGGCGCACCTCCTTGTCCTTCTCTCCCTTTGCCGCGGCCGCCACCTGATCGGTAGCGCCCCCCACGAACAGGGCCTGCAGGATGTCCTTCTTCTCATCCGCGGAGGTCGCGGTCGCGTACATCTGGCCCAGTTCGGCGGTGCCGCCCATCACGCCGAGCAGGCGCACCGCGGTGGAACGGAGGGCCGGGTCCTTCTCGGTCCGGGCGGCGTTCAAGACGCGCGCCTTGTCGCCCGAGACCATGAAGGAATTGAGGATCTGCTTGCGCAGGGCGGTGTCGGTGGTGGACGAATACACCTCGCTCAGGACCTTCCGATTCGCTGGGCCCCCGAAGACACCCAGGTACTGGATGGCCTTGCGCTGGAGTTCGGGCGAGGCATTGCCGCGGGCCACCTCGGCGATGGCGCTGCTGGCCTGGTCGGTGCCCATCTGGGCCAGGACGAAGAGCGAGCGCTCCTTGACCTTCCGCGACGAGGACGGGGAGGCGAGGATCTTCGTCAGCACGGGCAGGGCTTCCGCGGGGTCGCTCTGCGCCATGGCGGAGACGGCCATGAGCTTCAGGTCGGCGTCGTCTTCCTGATCGGGCCGGGGGGCCTGGCCCGCCTTGCCGCGGACCTCCATCTCCAGGGCCTTGCCCTCCTTGGTCCAGCGGCTGGCGGGGAAGTCCTTCTGGAGGCGGGCGAGGCTCGCGAGGGCCGCGGCGGTCCGGTTCATCTTGGCCTGGGCGTAGCTCGTCCAGTAGAGGGCGGCGTCCACCTTCATGTTGAGGCTCATCAGCTGATTCAGGGGGCGGAGCGCGTCGCTCCACTCCTCCTCGTCGATCGAATCCATGGCCTGGTCGTACAGGTCGTCGTAGCGTTCGGCCTCGTCGCGCATCGATTCGCGCTTCTCCCGCTCGCGCTCCTTCGCTTCCTGGGCCATCTCCCGGGCGCGCTCGCGCGCCTCCCGCGCGCGTTCCCGCGCTTCGAGTTCCTTTTCCTTCTGGTCCTGCTGAGCCTCCTGCATGGCTTCTCGAACCGCGGCCTCGCGAGACGCGTGGGACTCCCGCATGGCCGCCTCGACCGCGGTCCGGGTCTCCTCCGAGAGCCGGCGGCGCTCGCTTTCGGTCAGGGTCACCTTCTTCGCGGCCTTGCGCGCGTCCTTTTCGATGGCGTCCCGCGACAGCTCCATCTCGATCATGGCCCGTTCCATCGCCTGCTGCGCCTGGACGTGGGCGTCTTCGATCTTGGCTTCGATCTTCGCGGCATCGATGTCGACATCGACGTCGACATCGACGACAGGCTCGTCGACGACCACCGGCGCGGGCGACGCGGTGGGCGATGGCGAGGGAGAAGGTGATGGGTCCTGGGCGCGCGCGGTCGCGCTGAGAGCGAGGGCGGCCACCAGGGCGGCAAGGAAGAGGTGGCGAGGGGGCATCGTCGTGTTCATGGCGGGTGGGAACCTCAGGGGATTCATGGGTATCAAAGAGAACTCTTGGAAGATGAAGTCGGGGTGATGTCCTTCTCGCGCTTCTCGACCTGCGCTTCCATCACCTGGAGGCGGAAGAGAAGGTCGCGGGAATCGACCTTCTGACGGAGACCGTCAAGCTCGTGTTTCGCCTCGGCATCCGGCGCGGCCGCGAAGCGGAGCAGGAGGCGCTCGGTCTCCTCCATCACCCCCGCGATCTGACCCTCGCCCGCGCGCTCGGCGGCGGCGCGGAAGAGGCGGCTCGCGGTCACGAGATTGTCGGCCGCGGCCTGGAGATTCCTGAGGTCGTCGTCCGAGACCTCGCGATTCTTCAGCTCGACAAGAGTGACGCGCGACCGGCCCAGGTGTTCGCCGAGGGCGGTGAGGAGAACCCGCTCC
>DAORUA010000553.1:0-2334 GCA_035432945.1 Vicinamibacteria bacterium
GGGTAGTTCAGCTCGATCTCCTTGCGGGTGGCCTCGGAGAGCTTGTCGTAGCTGTCGATCTTGAGTCCGGTCCCGTGGAAGTAGAGCTCCCCGGCGCGCCCGCTCATCTCCATCCAGGGCAGCCACGACGAAAGCCGCGTCCAGCCCACCTGCACGTTGATCGAGTCCTTCGCGGGATCGAGGAGTTCCTCGTCGCGGTAGTAGAAGAGGAACATCTCGGTCGCGTGGTAGTAGCCCCCCACGTTGTCCTGATAGTCGCCCCCGAGCGGGTTCTTGTAGAAGAGCGGCACCTCCAGGGCCAGGGTGCCGAGACCCTGCTTCGAGACACCGGCCCACGTCGCCGGGCCGCGCGGGCCCACCGGAAACGAAGGGCCCTGGTTCACCGGGTCGTTGGCCACGTGCAGGACATCGACTTCCTTCCCGGTCCAGGGGTTCTTCCACTTGCGCAGGATCTCGCCGGTGGCCGGGTCCTCGTAGAACACCACCTCGCGCGACACCATCCGGTAGCCCTTCTGCCCCTTCTCATCGACCACGGTCTTGGTGGCGCGGATGTTCATGGCGTGCCAGGTGAAGAGGAGCCGGTCGCGCTCCCCGGGAACCCGCGAGTACGTCTTGCCCCAGAAGTCGAAGATCACGGGCTTCCCGTCGATGGTGGAGGCGTGGAGCTTCCGGTTGGCGGTCACCACGTCCTCGGGCTTCGAAAGGTCCAGCTTCGGCGGAGGCGGAGCCGGCGCGGCCTTCTTCTTCTGAGCCGCGAGGGCCGAGGTAGAGAGGACGAGGGCGGCGATGGCGAGCAGGGCTTTGGTTCGCATGGAGGGCCTTTCGATCGGCGGAGAAGGTTTCAGGACTTTCGGTTTCGGAACAGCGGCGCCGAAGCGCCCGGGTTCGTTTCGATCATGATCGACTTGGGTTCGGTATAGGCCTCGTAACCCTGGGAGCCGCCCTCGCGGCCAAGGCCCGACTGGCCGTAGCCGCCAAACGGCACGTCGCCCGCGATGGCCCCGTAGGTGTTGACCCACATCGTCCCCGCGCGCACGCGGAGAGCGACGTTCATGGCCTTCGAGAGGTCGCGCGACCACACGCCGCCGCCCAGGCCGTACTTCGAATCGTTCGCGACCTCGACCGCTTCCTCGAGGTCGCGCACGCGGATCACCGTGGTCACCGGGCCGAAGAGCTCCTCCTGGGCGGGGCCGCACTTCGCGCTGCCCCCGAGGAGGACGGTGGGCCGGAAGAACGAGCCGGGCCGGAGCGCCTCCACCCGGACTCCCCCCGCGCCCACGGTGAGACCTTCCGCCCGGGCGCGCGCCACGAAGTCGACCGCGGCATCCGCCGCGCGGTCGTCGATCATGGCGCCGATCTCCGAGCCTTCCTCGAACGGATCGCCCAGGACCAGGGAGTCGGCGAGCGCGCACAACTCCTCCTCCACCCGGTCGGCCACGGAAGACTGGACCACCAGGCGCGAGCCCGAGAAACAGCGCTGGCCGGAATTGCGGAACATGCCGGCGGCGGCCCCCCGCACCGCGAGATCGACGTCGGCGTCCTCGAGGATGATGTGCGCGGATTTCCCGCCGAGTTCGAGCAGGAGATTCTTGATGGTGGGAGCCGCGAGCCTCATGATCGCGGACCCGGCGGCGGTGCCTCCGGTCATGGTGATCATGTCGACGCGCTCGTCGCCCGCCAGTCGCGACGCGACCCCCGCGCCGCCGTGGAGCACGCTCAGCGCGCCTTCGGGCAGGCCCGCCTCGTAGAGGATGCGCGCGAACTCCGCGGCCAGCAGAGGGGCGCGCTCCGATGGCTTGAACACCACCGAGTTCCCCGAGGCGAGCGCGGGCGAGGCCTTCAGGGCCGCGAAGGGCAGGGGCGCGTTGTAGGGGGTCAGCCCCACCACCACCCCCACGGGGTCGCGCACCACCATCTTGACCAGCGACCCGTCGGGAGCGGGAGACGGGGTCGCCTCCCCCGCCGCGTACCGGGCGAAGGTCTTGAGGTTCCCCGCGGTGGCGAGGACGTCGATCCGCGCTTCGGGCAGGGTCTTGCCGTTGTCGAAGACGATCATCCGCGCCAGGTCTTCCATGCGCGAAAGGACGAGATGCGCGGCCTTGTCGAGGACGCCCGCCCGCTCCCAGCCCTTGCGCAGGCGCCAGTCGCCCCGGTCGAAAGTGCGCCGGGCCACGTCGAGCGCGTGGTCGCACTCGGTCTCCGAGGCCTCCCGCAAGGTCACCAGGGTCTCGCCGGTCGCGGGATAGCGGACCGCGAAGGGCGCGCCCCCTCCCTCGGTGAATCGTCCGGCGACCGCGTTGGCCTCCCGCTTGAAGGGGGATCCGCCCCGTTCGG
>DAORUA010000554.1:0-2331 GCA_035432945.1 Vicinamibacteria bacterium
TCCCCCAGATGCGGCCGGAGGGCGGGCGGCGTACCGACCCCTAGAGACGTCCCGCCGAAAATCGCCGGGCCGCTTGGTTAACATGCCAGGTCATGTCCGCCGAGAGTCCCGACCTCCCGCCCGCGCCCCCGGCGCCTCCAGGCGGGCCGGAGCGGACCCTTGATGATGCTCTTCTGCCCCTTCCGTTTCACCGGAGCACGGTGGAGCACCTCAAGGAGACGGAGAGAGAACACTGGGCCTGGTTTTCCTCCACCGCGTTCCTGCAGCAGCATGGTGAGGATGTGCGTCTCGAGCTGCTCAAGTCCTGCTACCGCTTCGAGCCGGCCGAGCATCAGGCGTTGTACGAGATGGTGGCCGAGGTCGGCGCGAACCTCGGGATCAAGGCCCCGGTCACGGTGTACCAGTCGCAGGGCGCTCAGACCCTGAACGCCTACCTCGCCTACGTTCCGGGCGAGGCTCACGTGGTCCTCGAAGGGCCGTTGCAGGGGATCCTCTCGAGCGACGAACTCCGGGCCACCCTCGCGCACGAGCTGACCCACTACCTGCTCTGGGAGCGTCAGGGCGGGGAACTCCTGGTGGCCGATCAGATGCTGTCGGCCATGGCCAATCATCCCCGGGCCGCGTCCAGCCACATCGAGACCGCGCGCCTGTTCCGGCTCTATTCCGAGGTCCACGCCGATCGGGGGACGCTCGCGGTGGGGTCGGATCCCCTGCCCGCGATCTCCGCTCTCATCAAGGTGCAGACCGGCCTCGCCGAGGTGAGCGCCGAAAGCTATCTCCGCCAGTCCGACGAGATCTTCAGCAAGGAGGAGGTGAAGGCGGAGGAACTCACCCACCCCGAGGCCTTCATTCGCGCGCGCGCCTTGAGCCTGTGGGCCTCGCAAGGCCAGGCCGCCGACCCCGAGATCGCGAAGATGATCGAAGGCCCCCTCGACGCGAGCCGCCTCACCCTGCTTGGGCAGAAGGCGCTCAGCGAGACCACGAGACGGGTCCTCGCCTGCTTCCTCAAGCCCAGGTGGCTGCAGACGCAGGCGCGGCTGGCTCATGCCCGTCTCTTCTTCCCCGATCTGGATCCCGGGAAGGAGGGCGACGACCTCGAGCACCTCCGCGAGGGCCTTGGCCGCGTGCGCGCGTCCGTTCACGAATACCTCAGCTATGTGTTGCTCGATCTGTGCACCGTCGATCGGCAGGGCGACGACGCGGCCCTCGCCGCCGGATTGAAGATGGCGGACAGTCTCGGATTCGCGGAGACGTTCCTCAAGATCGCCGGAGACGAACTCGATCTGTCCAAGCGCGCGAGGGCCCGGCTCAAGAAGGACGCGGGAGAACTGGTTCCCGAAGCCGTCCCCGCGCCCCAGGACGAGGCCTGATGACCGCCGATCTGCCGCCCGCGGGGGACACTCCGAAGCCGGACCCGCCCGAGGCGGCGAGCCCCGAAGACTCTCCGTTCCTCCAGTTCATCTCTCGGGGCGCCCTCACCACCGACGATGCCCTGGCCGCCCTGCTGCCTCTCTTCAGGCAGGTGCTCGAAACCCATGCCCGGGGGCTGGTCGCGCCGCTCGAGGGTGTGTCCCGTCTCCGGGTGGAGGGATACCGGCTCTACTTCGAATCCGCCCAGGCCATGGAGCCGCGTCTGGCTCCGCAGCGCATTCACGCGATCGACAAGCAGGCTTCGGCCGCGTTCGACGTGATTGGCCATCGCGCCCAGACCACGGATGCGGACGACGGAGAAGAGGAGCACAAGGACCTCCTCCTCGCTTCCGCCGGCGACGCCATCGACCGGCCGAGGCACGTTCCCGGCTACGTCAGCTGGGAACACCTGTGCGGCCATCACGACGCCCTCACCGATCTCTACAGCCTCGGGCTGCTGCTGGCGAGCGTGTCGTGCGGTTTCGACTTCACCAAACGCTCGCAGATGGAAGCCTTCGTCTGGAGCCGGCGCAACCTGTTCGCGGTGGCGAAGCACCTGAACCCGGTCATCGCGAAGAACATCGTTCGACTCACTGAGCCGGGCCGCCATCAGCGGGCGCAGGACCTCGCTTCCGTGATCCGGTCGCTGGAGCGCTACCGCGATCAGGAGGTGGACCCGGGCTTCGACCTGACCCGGATCCCCGGGTTTCATGGCGCCGACCCAAAGGGCCGCAGCAGGATCGTTCTCAGTCGCCTGCGCGAGCGGCTGTTCGAGATCTCCCGCCGGAATCGCCTCCTCTACTTCAAGCCGACTCTCCAGACCCTGAATCTCACCCTGGCCTCGGTGCCCGTCCTCCTCGACGTGAAGAGCATCCGGCCGGAACAGATCTTCAGCTGGCACCGCGATGTGGAGAAGGCGCT
>DAORUA010000555.1:0-2324 GCA_035432945.1 Vicinamibacteria bacterium
GGCGTGCGCCGGTCCGGCCTCGGCAGTTCGTTGAAGCCCTCGGCGGCGAGCCTCTTCTGCGCTTCCGCCTCGCTGAGGCCGCGGATCGGTGCGGGCGGTGAGGTTTCGTTCGCCACGGGGATAAACCGATGATAGGCGCGGCCGCCGGTAACGGATCTGATGCGTTTGAATCAGAATCTCCCCATGCCCCCTTCTCCCCTCGAGGCTCACCCAAGCCGCGAAACGAAACTCGGCGGCCTCACCATTTATTGCGCTCTGCCCGTCCGCGGGCGGCGCATGGTGGGGCCGTGGTGCTTCCTCGACCGCTTTGGCCCGCTGACCTTCGCGAACGGCAAGCCGATGGACGTGGGCGCGCATCCGCACATCGGGATCCAGACCGTGAGCTGGCTCCTGGATGGCGAGATCGTCCACCACGACACTCTCGGGCACGACGCCCCGCTTCGACCCGGCGGCGTCAACATCATGACCGCGGGCCAGGGCATCGCCCACGCCGAGGAGACTCCGAAGCGGAACCGCGGGCGCCTTTCGGGCGTTCAACTCTGGGTGGCCCTTCCGGACGCTCACCGGAATCGGGCCGCGTCCTTCCAGCACATGGCAGCGGTTCCCACCTTGGTTCTGCCCGGGGGTATCGCCCGGGTTTTCACCGGCGAACTAGACAGCGCGTCCTCTCCCGCCGAGCGCTTCTCGGACCTCATCGGCGCGGATCTCGAAGTCCATCCCGGCGAAGTCCTCACCCTCCCGCTCCGTGGCGAGTTCGAGCATGGCTTCTTCCTGCTCGACGGCGACTGCGCCTTCGAAGGGCAGGACATCGAGGCTCGCACTCTCTACTACCTTCCCCCCGGCCGATCCGAAGGAGCGTTCAGGAGCCGCGAAGGAGCGCGCGTGCTTCTCGTGGGAGGAGCGCCTTTCGGAGAGAAGATCCTGATGTGGTGGAACTTCGTGGCGCGCTCCACCGCGGAGATCAAAGCGGCCCGGGCGGACTGGGAGGAACACCGTCGCTTCGGAAAGATCCCCGGATACCGGGGCGGGCGAATCGAGGCTCCGGAGATGATGCGCCTCGCGGAGCCCTGATCCGCCCCGGCGTCACTTCTGCGAGACTCTGCGGCGCATGCTCCGTTTCGCCCTGCTCGCCCTCGTCGCCGCCCAGACGGCCGGGCTCTCAGCCTCGCCGAACCCGGGCCCGGGCCTGCGAATCGCCGCGGCATCCGACCTGCGCTTCGCCCTCGACGAGATCCTCACGAGCTTCCGAGCCGCCCATCCCTCGCTCCGGGTGGACGCGACCTACGGCTCGTCCGGGAACTTCTTCGCGCAGCTCCGCGAGGGCGCGCCTTTCGATGTCTTCCTGTCCGCGGACTCGGAGTACGCGCGGCGGCTTTCCGGCGAAGGATTCGCCGAAGCGCCCTTCCCGTACGCTATCGGGCGCCTGGCCCTCGTTGTCCGCAAGGAGTCCGGTCTCGACCCCAGGGGCCTCGGCGATCTGTTGAAGAGCCCGGCCATCCGGCGCGTGGCGATCGCGAATCCGGCGCACGCGCCCTACGGCCGCGCTGCCGATGCGGCGCTCGACACCTGGCGGGTCAGGGACCTCGTGGCCCCGAAGCTGGTGTTCGGCGACAGCGTCTCCCAGGCCGCGCAGTTCGTCGACGCGGGCGCGGCGCAGGCGGGGATCGTAGCCCTCGCCCTGGTCAAGGCGAAGTCCGGCGGCCTGGCCTTCGCGGAGATTTCTGAGAGCGCACATCCACCGCTCGACCAGGCGGGCGTCGTCCTCAAGCGAACCCGGGCCCCGGAGGCCGCTCGCGCGTTCCAGGCCTTCCTCACCGGCGATGCGGGCCGAGCCATCCTGAGCCGGCACGGCTTCGGTCTCCCCAAGCGCTAGATCGCGACCATGGATCTTGAAGCCCTTCGCGTCAGCCTTCTCCTCGCCGCCGCCACCTCGGCCTGCCTCCTCATCATCGGATTGCCGATCGGATACTGGCTCGCCTTCACCCGGTCCCGAATGCGCGCGATCGTCGAACCGGTGGTGGCCCTGCCCCTGGTCCTGCCTCCCACCGTCCTCGGCTTCTGCGTGCTCCTGGCCCTCGGCCCGCGCTCGCCGCTCGGCCGGGCCATCGAGCAGGCGACCGGCCAGGCCCTGGTATTCACGTTCGAAGGCCTGCTCGTGGCCTCGATCCTCTACAGCCTGCCCTTCGCGGTTCAGCCCTTCGCGACCGCCTTCGCGGGCGTCGACATGCGGCTGCGCGAGGCCGCCTTCTGCCTCGGGGCTTCGTCTCTCGGCACGTTCTTCCGCGTCATCCTGCCCCTCTCCCGCCGCGGCGTCCTCGCGGGTG
>DAORUA010000556.1:0-2315 GCA_035432945.1 Vicinamibacteria bacterium
GAAGACCACCAGCCCGTCGATCCGGTCGCGCACGCGCAGGGCATCCTCGACGAAGCGTCGTCGTCCGTCGGCGTCGCGGATGTCGGACTGGATGAGGCCCACCGGGCCGGAGTACGTGTCCTGCAGCCGCTGCTGGACGAGTTCGGCGCGTCCGCGGTTCGTGTGGTACCCGAGGATCGGGTACGCGCCTTCGGTGATGAGAAGGGCCGCGGTCGCGGCTCCGAGGCCGCCGGTCCCGCCGGCGAGGAGGATGACCCGGCCGGCCAGCGGCCGCCTGGAGTAGTCGAACTTCAGGAGGTCCTGGCGCTTCGCTTCTTCGGGATCGAGATGGGGACTGGGCATGGGTCGCGGGGAATTGTAGTCGGCGGTTCCGGCCGGACTACGCCCTCCTCAGCGAGAGGATGTCGGCTTCGCGCTTGAACAGACCCATCCGGTGCAGGGCGAAGTCGTATTTCACGGGATCCTCGGGATCGCAGGCCCTCAGGGTGGCCGTGATGTCCTCGGCCATCTTCCATCCCGGGGAGATCCGCCTCGTGAGACGGGCCTCCCGGCCGATGTTGATGATGTGCGCGTCGAGGGGGATGAGGAGCGATGCGGGCGGCACCCGCGTCCAGCCTCCCGGATCGACGCTGTCCGCTCGCGCCATCCAGCGCAGGAAGAGGCACAGGCGCTTACACGCGCTCCCGTCATCGGGGGAAGGGAAGAAGAAGCGGACGCCGGCCCGGTCGGGCAACCGCCCGCGGCCATAGAGGCCGTCGCGCGGCAGGGCCAGGGTGCGTCGGACGAAGTCCGCGAGGGCGGGGCGAAGGTCGACGACCCGCGCCCCGGGAGCGAAGAACCGCTCGATCGACCCTTCGGCCCGGCGCATTTCCCGGATGAACACGAGCAGGCAGACCGCGTCCTCCGCATCGTTGAAGCGGTGCTTGAATCCGTCGAGGGCGCTACGGGCCCGGGCGGAGTCGAGGGAATCGATCGCTTGAGCGGGCCGGTCCCCGAGCACGGCGAGGACGCGCTCCACGCTCTTCTTGATCTGCCTCACGTTCCCGTAGGCGAGCGACGACGCCACGAGACCCGCGACCTCGCGATCTTCCGGCGAATCGTACCGCCAGACGAACTGCACGGGATCGGGCTCGATCCACCGCGCGTCATATTCGGCGTACGCGCGGTTGAGCACCGCCTTCAGGGCGGCGATCCGGCGAGGGGTCACGGTTTCCCGATGGCGCGCAGGATTTCCCCGCCGAAAGCCTCGACGCGCCAGCGCCTCAGCCCTTCGATGGCGGAGAGATCCTCGATGCTGCCCGGATTCGCCTCCGCGATCTTGTCGATCAGGCGCTGGGGGATGACGAGAGAGAGCTCGAGACCGATGCGCGCCGCGGCGGCCTTTCGCCATTCCTTGAGGGCCGCGACCCGGCGCTGCTGGGCCAGCGGCAGTTCGATCCTCCGGCCGCGTTCGAGCTTGGGAAGCTCCGCCTCGGGAACCTGCATGCCCCGGATGACCGCCTTGTGAAAGCGATCGGCGTACTCGCGCCGCCGGATGTTGTTGAGCACGGCCTCCTTCCCGCCGTCCTTCTCGGTGTGGGCGAGGGAGAGGAGGGCCTCGTTCACCGCCACCCGGAAGGGCGGCAGGTCGAGCTCGGAGGCGATGTGCTCGCGGCACGCGATCAGCTCGCGGAAGATGGAGAGACCCCGCGGGGGCAGGGCGGCGACCCCCTTGACGTCGCGGAAGACTTCGCGAGGGTCGGTCTTTTCCGGAAGGCCGTTCAGCGACTCGAGGGCCGCGCACTCCTCCTGAACCCAGTGGAGCCGGCCCTTTTCCTCGAGGGCCGCGCGCTGCTTCGCGACCACGTCGAGAAGGTGATTCACATCGGTCAGCGCGTACTGCAACTGCTCGTCCGACAAGGGCCGGGCCGACCAGTCGTCCTTCTGGTTTCCCTTGGAGATCACGATCCCGAGTTCGTCGCGCAGGGTGGCCTGCAGGCCGACCTCGGTCCGGCCCAGGAACCGGGCCGCGATCATGGTGTCGTAGATGTTCCGGACCGCGATGCCCGCCTTCGCTTTCAGCAGGGCGATGTCGTAGTCGGCGCCGTGGAACACCTTGGTCAGGCCGCGGTCCTCGAAGAGCCCGCGCAGCGCCTCGACGGGGAAGCCCTCGAGCGGGTCGATGAGGTACGACGACTTCGCCTCGGTCGCGACCTGGATCAGGCAGACCTTCTGGTGGAAATGGTAGAGGCTGTCCGACTCGGTGTCGATGACGATCGCGCGGGCGCCCTCCGCCTCGCCGAGCAGTTGCCGGAACGCGGGGTCGTCGGTCGAGC
>DAORUA010000557.1:0-2297 GCA_035432945.1 Vicinamibacteria bacterium
GGGCACCGGCCAGAGCTTCGGCGGCCGAGCGGCCGGCTAGGAAGGCGCGGCGGGTTGTTTTGGGTGGATCGGGCATGGGAGGCTGCTGGGCGCCGCGGGGAGACCTAGCGGTCAGGAGCGGTGGCTCGGTCGGGAGACCGGCCACAACGCGGGGTACTGGCTACCGACCACTGGTTACTGGCTACTGGTTTCTCCCGGTCGATACATGGGCCTCATTCCTTGGCGTTATCGCTCGACACTTTGCGCAGCAGGCCGAGGATGATTTCGTCCACCGCGGGCGGAACGGACTTGTTGGTCTCCCGCACGGATACCGCGGCCTTGGTCGCCGTCTTCACCAGCGTCTCCTGCGCGTTCTTCCCGGCGTGCGGCGGCTCGCCGGTCAGCAGTTCGTAGAACACCGCGCCCACGCCGAACAGGTCGGCGGTGGGCGTGAACGCCGCGGAGCCGAGGGCTTCGGGCGGCAGGTACCCGGGAGTGCCGAACGTGCCCGACACCCGCCCGGTCGTCCCGACCGCGGAGCGCGCGATGCCGAAGTCCGTGACCTTCACCGCGCCATCACGGCCGAGGAGGATGTTCGCGGGCTTGATGTCGCAATGGATGACGCCCGCGGCGTGAGCGGCCGCGAGCCCCCGGGCGATTTCAACCACAAGCGGCACCGCCTGTTCGGGACGCAAAAGCCCGACCTTCTCGAGCAGTTTCTCGAGGCTCATGCCATCCACGAACTCCATGGCCAGGAATGCGGCCTCCGCGGCGTCCTCGACGTCGTAGATCGCCACGATGTTCGGGTGGTTGAATTTCGCCACCGTGACCGCTTCGCGAAGGAGGACCTGACGCTGCTCGATCGCGTCGACGCTGGCTTTACTGTCGCCGCCGATGTGGACGGTCTTGATCGCGACCGGGCGTTCGAGTTTGGGGTCCCAGCCGCGGAATACCGAGCCCATCCCGCCGGTGCCGAGAATGTCGAGCACGAGGTAGCGCGAAAGGAAGATCTTGCCGATGGCCTCGCGGTCCATGGTCTGGCGGTGCGCGGTGGCGAAGGCTTCCTTGAGCCGTGAGATTTCGTTGCCGCCGGTCGCGACCTTGTCGCGCCGCTTCGCCACCTTCCATTGCGACTTCGCGATCTCGTCGATCGGCCGGATGATCGCGTAGTAGCCGAGGGCGGAAAAGAGGCCGGTCAGAAGCACCGCCGCGAACACCGCGAACATGCCGGTCCGGCGCATCTCCGTGGCCACGGCCTCCGCGGTGGTAGCAGGCTGAATCGAGGCCACGAACCAGGGGGCGGTTTGAACCCGGCTGTGGGCCCCGGCGATCACCGGATCGGAGTCGTCGTAGCGGGCGGCCCCCGACGTGGTGCGGCCGCGTGCGGCGCGCAACAGGGCCTTGGGAAAACGCGTCACCGAGTCGGACACGTTTGATGACGCGATCATCTTTTCGTTGACGTCGAAGAGGCCGATGATGGCGTCGCGCCCGATTTCCTCGGTCTTCAGAAGTTCGGGAAGCTCCGATCCGTCGATCATCAGCCGCAGCTCGCCCTGGCCTTCGTCGAGCTGAGTGGCGATGCGGATCCAGATCCGGTCCCCGGGCACCACCGAGACGGGCGCCGAGGTGGCGGCGGCGAGGGCGGGGTTCACGATTTCGGCGAAGCCGTTGCGGGTGGCTCCGCCCACCTCGATACCGGTGGCGTTCACCACCACCGCGCCCTTGATCGCGGGATCGGCCTGCAGCAGGCCCGCGATCATCTCCGCCACCTGGTTGCGGCTTGCCTTGAGCATGAACGGGTTCGAAGCGAGGGTTTGCGCGGAAATCCGCAGGGACCGGATCCAGGCATCCACGCGCGCGGCCGTGGTCCGCGCGGTCACCGAATGCGTCCTGAGGATCTGGTCGGTCACGGAATCGCGGGTGAGATTCACGAGCCAGGGGATGATGATGAGCGGAATCAGGCTGACCGCGCCGAGGACGAGGATGAATCGCCCGAGGAGGCCGGTGCGCAGGAGCCGGCCGAAGCGCTCGACCTTCTTCGCGAGCGACGTGGCGTGCTTCGCCCGGAGCTTCAACGCGCGGTGGGCGTCTTGCGGACGCAGGCCCCCACGGCGGCCACGGGGTCCAGAGCGTCCTTGCCCTCGAAGATGGCGGTGATCAGGCCGGCTTCATCGATGATGAAGGTGGTTCGATTCGCCCACAACGCCGCCTTCACGCCATACGCGGAGGCCGTGCGCCCCGACTTGTCCGCGAGGAGGGGGAACGTCAGCTTGAGACTCTCGCTGAACTTCTTCTGGGTCTCGAGGTCGTTGGTGAGG
>DAORUA010000558.1:0-2293 GCA_035432945.1 Vicinamibacteria bacterium
GCGGGGAACTGGTTCCCATGGACGAGCCCGTGCTCACCCGGGAAAGCTCCGAGGCGATCATCACCGGGATCCTCGCCCCCGGCCAGCGGGACCGCATCTTCGAGAACCTCGATCTCGACCTCGCCTACGAGCTGCCGGACGGGGCCGCACGCTTCCGCGTGAACGTGCTCTGGCAGCACCGGGGCATGGGCGCGGTCCTCCGCGTCATTCCCACCAAGATCCTCACCATGGAGCAGCTCGGCCTGCCCCCGGGCGTGCGCCAGATCGCGGAGACCCGGAGAGGCATGGTCCTCGTCACCGGGCCCACCGGCTCCGGCAAGTCGACCACCCTCGCCGCCATCATCGACCACATCAACGAGACGCGCGAGGCCCACATCATCACCATCGAGGACCCGCTCGAGTTCGTCCATCCGAACAAGCGGTGCCTCATCTCCCAACGCGAGGTGAAGTCGCACACGAAGTCCTTCTCATCCGCGCTCAAGATGGCGGCCCGCGAGGATCCGGACATCGTGCTGGTGGGCGAAATGCGCGATCTCGAAACCATCCGCCTCGCCCTGGCCGCGGCCGAACTCGGCATCCTGGTCTTCGGCACCCTGCACACGAACTCGGCCAGCAAGACCATCGACCGCATCATCGACGCTTTCCCCGCGGACGAACAGCCCCAGGTTCGGGTGATGCTCGCCGACTCGCTCAAGGCGGTGGTGGCCCAGCAGCTCCTGAAGACCGCCGACGGCAAGGGGCGCTGCGCCGCCAACGAGATCCTGGTCGCCACCTCGGCCCTGTCGAACCTGATCCGCGAAGGGAAGATCACCATGATCAACTCGAACATCCAGACCGGCGGAGCCCTGGGCATGCAGACCATGGACCAGGCCCTCGCGAAGTTCGTGAAGGAAGGGAAGATCACCGCCGAGGCCGCCTACGAGAAGGCCATCGACAAGGAGAACTTCAAGAAGCAGATGGCCCCCGCGCCCGCGGCGCCCGCGGCCGCTCCGGGCGGGGCGGGGCATTAGACTCTCGGACCCCAGATGGCTGATCTCGATTTCGAAGCCCCGTTCGCCGAGGGCCTGAAGCGCCTCACCGAGCTTCGCGCCTACCGCGGAAACCCCGGCAAGAAGCGCAAGGCCGCGATCCTCAAGGCCCAGCTCGACAAGGACCGCCGCGAGGTCTACGCGAACCTCACTTCCTGGCAGCGCACGCTGGTCGCCCGCCACCCCAACCGCCCCTACACCCTCGACTACACCGGCGCGCTCCTCACCGACTTCATGGAAGTGAAGGGGGACCGGCGTTTCGCCGACGATCCCGCGATCATCTGCGGCTTCGGCCTGTTCGAGGGTCGGGCGGTGTGCGTGATCGGACACCAGAAGGGCCGCGACACCAAGGCGAAGATCCATCGCAACTTTGGCATGCCCAAGCCCGAGGGCTACCGCAAGGCCATGCGGATCATGCGCATGGCGGAGAAATTCGGCCGGCCCATCATCACCTTCGTGGACACCCCGGGGGCGTACCCCGGCCTCGACGCGGAAGAGCGCGGCCAGGCCGAAGCCATTGCCTTCAACCTGCGTGAGATGGCGAAGCTCACCGTGCCGGTCATCGTCACCGTGGTGGGCGAGGGCGGCAGCGGCGGCGCGCTCGCGATCGCGGTGGGCAACCGGGTCAACATGCTCGAGAACTCGGTCTACTCCGTCATCACCCCCGAAGGCTGCGCGTCGATCCTTTGGCGCGACGCCGCCCGCGCCCCCGAGGCGGCGAAGGCCATGAAGGTGGCGGCCCCGGACATGAAGGCCCTCGGCCTCATCGACGACATCATCGAGGAGCCGCCCGGCGGCGCCCACTCCGACCACGACGCCACCTTCGACTCGGTACGCAAGGTCCTGACCCGCCAGCTCGCCGAGCTTTGCGGGAAATCGGCGAAGGAACTCCTCGACGAGCGCTACGACAAGTTCCGAGCCATGGGCCGCATAGGCCAGGATCTGGTCGAAGGTTGACGGTCCGGGTCCGCCTCTTCGCCGCCATCCGCGAGGCCCTGGGGCGCGAGGTCGTCGACCTCGACCTCCCTGAAGGCGCCACCCCCGAAGACGCGTGGCGCGAGTTGTCGCGCATCGACGGGGGGGGGACGCTGGCCGCGCGCCGTCACAACCTCGCGGCGGCCGTGAATCGCAAGTACGCGAAGTTCGACGCGCCCCTCTCGGACGGCGACGAAGTCGTTTTCATCCCTCCTGTCAGCGGCGGCTAAGAAACCGCGCGGCCGGCCGTTACTTGACCGGGGCTCGGAACGGTCCCGGCTCGAGACCCT
>DAORUA010000559.1:0-2291 GCA_035432945.1 Vicinamibacteria bacterium
GACGCCCAGGGACAGGGCGGCCAGCACCCGCCCCTTGTCGCCTCTCGACCGATCGCTCCGGGTGAGGAGCCGCAGGAGGCACAGGACGAAGGTGAGGAAACTGTAGTCGGGGGATCCGGCCAGGACCTGAAGGGCCACCAGGGCGGACAGGCCGATCCAGGGCGTCTTCCCATCCGTCCCCCCTTCCGCGCGTTCGAGGATCCAGGGCATCCAGGCCGCGGCGGCCAGATGATGCCAGTGCGACACCAGCGAGAGGAGGGGCCCGCCTGCCGCGTAGATGAGGCCGGCGGCCGCCTCCGCGGGGAGCGTGGCCTGAGGCGCCAGCCGTCGGGCCAGCCGGGCCGCGCCCAGGGCCGCGATCACCAGATGCAGCGCGCAGAACAGCGGGTAGGACGTCTCCATCGGCAGGATCCAGTGGATCCAGGCGGGCGGGTAGAGCACCTCCGCCCGGGGGTCGGCGAACAGGGGCTGACCGAAGGCCCGGCGCGCGTCGAACGAGGGCATCTCCCCCCGTCCGACCTGCTGCACGACCGCCTCCACCTGGGGAGCCCACACCATCCCGATATCCCGGGCGAAGAGGGTGCGCGCGGAGATCAGGGCCAGCGGAAAGTTCAGCAGGGGGACGAGGCAGAAAACCCCGAGCAGCGTGAGCCCGCGTCGGGAGAGGAACGGCATGGGGGGATGATACGGTGCCCCGCCGCCGCCGGCGGCCGGTTGTCCTTTCTTGCCGAGGGGTTCGGGTGCAGGACCTCCAGAAAGGCATGAGGTTGTGAGGCCCCACACAAGGATTCCTCAGAAGCGTTATGCTCCAGACACGCGCTCGGTTATGTTGTCAGATGCCGAACGTCAGGAACTAGGAGGAACTTGTGGCCGACGCCCCACCACTATCGCTTCACCATTTGCTCAAGACCATGGTCGAGCGCGGAGGCTCCGACCTCCACATCACCACGAACTCGGCGCCGCAGATCCGAGTCGACGGTCACCTCCATCCCCTCGAAGGCTACTCGCCGATGTCGCAGGCGGACACCAAGACCCTCGCCTACAGTGTCCTGACCGACGCGCAGAAGCACCGCTTCGAGGAGAATCTCGAACTCGACTTCAGCTTCGGCATCAAGGGCCTCGCGCGTTTCCGCGCGAACAACTTCTTCCAGCGCGGCGCGGTGGGCGCGGTGTACCGGACCATTCCCGTCGAGATCAAGTCCTTCAACCAGCTGGCGCTTCCCGCGGTGGTGGCGCAGATCTCCGAGAAGCCCCGCGGCCTCGTGCTCGTGACCGGTCCCACCGGTTCGGGCAAGTCCACCACCCTCGCGGCCATGATCGACAAGATCAACATGGATCGCCACGATCACATCCTCACCATCGAGGATCCGATCGAGTTCGTGCACCAGCACAAGAACTGCCTGGTCAACCAGCGCGAAGTCCATCAGGACACCGCGTCGTTCGGCAACGCTCTCCGCGCCGCTCTCCGCGAAGACCCCGATGTCGTCCTCGTCGGTGAGATGCGCGACCTCGAAACCATCGAGTCCGCCCTGCGCATCGCGGAAACCGGCCACTTGACCTTCGGAACCCTGCACACGAACTCCGCGGCCCAGACCATCAACCGCGTGATCGACGTCTTCCCCGCGCACCAGCAGGGCCAGGTGCGCGCGCAGCTGGCGCTGACCATCGAAGGCATCCTCTGCCAGGCCCTGCTGCCCAAGCTTTCAGGCAAGGGCCGCGCCATGGCCATGGAAATCCTGGTGCCGAACCCCGCAATCCGGAACCTCATTCGCGAGGACAAGATCCACCAGATCTACTCGACCATGCAGACCGGCCAGGACAAGTTCGGAATGCAGACGTTCAACCAGAGTCTCGCTCAGCTCTATCAGACGAAGCAGATCAACCTCCAGACCGCCATCCAGCGCAGTTCGCTGCCCGACGAACTGCAGGACATGATCAACCGCGGCGTCGGTTCGAATGCTCCGACCGGCGCGGCCGGCCGTCCCGGCGGGCCGCCGCGGCCTCCCGCCGCGGGAGCTCGCTGATCGATGCCGATTGATCCAGGGATCAGGGAATAAAGGAGAACTCCGATGCCGACCTACATAGTCAAAGGCAAATTCCGGGACGGCAAGCCCTATTCGGGCGAGCGGGTCGGCGCCAACGCCGACGAGGTGACCAACGGGCTGCGCAAGGAAGGCGTCACCATCGCCTCCATCGCGGAGAAGAAGAAGGGCGGTCCCAAGGCCACGGGAAAGTCCGTTCCCGCGAAGCTCCTGTCCATCTTCGTCCGGCAGTTCTCGGTCATGATCGAC
>DAORUA010000560.1:0-2288 GCA_035432945.1 Vicinamibacteria bacterium
CGAAGAGAAGGGTGGGGTCGTTCTGGGGGATCAGGGGCGAACTGCGCACGACCTCATGCCCCCTTTCCTCGAAGAAGGCGAGGAAGGAGGAACGAACATCGTCCGCGGTCAACCGGCTACTCTTCTGCGTCATTGCCCCTATTTTCGACGATCAGGGCGTTTTCCGCGAGGCGCAGGGCCCGCTTTGCCTCCGAAAGTTCGAAACCGCGTCCCATCAGGGACCGCACCACCCGCACCCGTTTCTCCCGCGGGGTCTCGCCTTTGGCCCGGCGGAGCAGCCTCGTGGCGAACCGGACCAGGTTGGTTTCGCCCTCATCCGATCCCGCGAAAGCCTCTTTCGTCACGGCCTGGGCGGTCGCGGTCGCGATGCCCTTCTGCCGCAAGGTCGCCACCACGCGCCGGGGACCGCGTCTGCCCGAACGCGCGTTGATCCGGGCGATCGTTCCCGCGAGGCGCTCGTCGTTCACCAGGCCCTCGCGTTTCGCCTTTCGCAGGGCGGCGGTGGCGGCCTCCTCGGAATAGCCCTTGCGGCCGAGGGCGGCCAGGAGTTCCTTCTCGGTGTGGTCGCGGCGACCGAGTTTCGCCAGGATCAGGGCGAAGGCGTTCCGCGTTTGCGCGGCCAGGTCCGGCGGGGAAGGCTCGTCGTCGCTATTCAAGGTCCGTCATCGAACCCATGCCGCCGCTCCGGCTGCCGGTGTCGACGCCGGAGAGCATCATGCGGAACTCGTCGGGGTTGGTGCAGCGTCGCGCTGCTTCCTCGCGGGTGATGAGACCCTTCTGGCACAGGTCGAAGAGGGCCTGGTCGAAGGTCTGCATGCCCTCGGTGGTGCCCTGGGCGATGGCGCCCTGGATCAGGCGGGTCTTTTCCTCGTTCACGATGCAGTCGCGGATGAACGGGGTCGAGACCATGACCTCGACCGCGGGCACGCGGCTCTGGCCGTCGGCGCGGGGGACGAGGCGCAGCGAGACCACCGCGCGGAGGACGGAGGCGAGCTGGCGGCGGATCTGCTTCTGCTGGTGGGGAGGGCAGACCGAGACGATGCGGTTGATGGTCTCGGTCGCGTCGAGAGTGTGGAGCGAGGAGAGGACGAGGTGGCCGGTCTCGGCCGCGGTGACCGCGGTCTCGATGGTCTCGTAGTCGCGCATCTCGCCGACCAGGATGACGTCGGGGTCCTGGCGGAGGGCGGCGCGGATGGCGCCCGCGAAGTTCAAGGCGTCCACTTCGATCTCGCGCTGGTTCACGATCGACCGCTTGTCGCGGTGCAGGAACTCGATGGGGTCCTCGACGGTGACGATGTGCGAGGTCTTCTCGGAGTTGATGTAGTCGATGAGGGCGGCGAGGGTGGTGGACTTGCCCGAGCCGGTGGCGCCGGCGCCGATGATCGGGCCGCGCTGCTCGTCGGCGATCTTGGTGAGGGTCGGGGGCAGGAGCAGTTCGCGGATGGTCTGGATCTTGAGGGGGATGAGACGGACCACGAGGCCCACGGTGCCGCGCTGCTGGAAGACGTTGCAGCGGAAGCGGCCGAGGCCGGGGACCGAGTATGCCACGTCCACGTCGAAGCTGTCCTTGAACTTCTGCTTCTGGCGGTTGTTCATGACCGAGAAGGCCATGTTCAGGGTGTCCTCGGTCTGCAGGCGTCGATGGTCCACCACGGCGGTGAGCTCGCCGTTCACACGAAGGACGGGGTGCGATCCGACCTTCAGGTGGAGGTCGGAAGCCCGCTTTTCGATCGCGAGTTTGAGGAGATCGTTGATGAGCATTGAAGGCAGCCTTAAAAAAGTCAATGTCGGGACGGCGCCCGGACCGTCGGGACGAAAACCGAGCCAAAGGATAGTCGCTTTTGGCCTTCTCGCCTTCATCCTGCGTTTGTGATATCCACGCGCCATGAGGATCATCGCGGGCGAGGGCCACGGGCGGAAACTCAAGGCTCCGAAGGGTGGCGAGACGCGATCGACCGCCTCGAGGGTGAAGCAGACCTACTTCGACATCATGCGCCCGGCCATCGAGGGCGCCTCCTTTCTCGACGCCTGCTCCGGCTCGGGGGCCATCGGGATCGAGGCGATCTCCCGGGGGGCGGAGCACGCGACCCTGATCGATCGATCCCACGCCGCGGTGGCGAGCGCGCTCGTGAACATCCGGGTGCTCGGCGAGAAGAGCAGGCGGGTCGAGGTCCTTCATGGCGACCTGCTGCGGAACCTGCGCAAACTCCGCTCCGAGGTCCGGACCTTCGACGTGGTCTACCTCGATCCGCCTTACGAGGAAGGGCCCTACGAGGAGGCGCTCGAAC
>DAORUA010000561.1:0-2286 GCA_035432945.1 Vicinamibacteria bacterium
CCGTCAGGCCATCGAGAAGGGCGTGGCGAAGTCGGGGGTCATGTTCGAGGTGGTGAAGCGCGGCATTCCCTTCGTGCTGGCGGGCTCCATCCGCGACGACGGGCCCTTGAACGACGTCATCACCGATGTCCGCGACGCGCAGATGGCCTATGCGAAGGCCCTCGAGGGCGCGGGGGTCTGCCTGATGCTCGCCTCGGCGCTCCATGCCATCGCGGTGGGGAACCTGCTTCCGGTGGCCGTCCGCACGGTGTGCGTGGACATGACGGAGTCCGTGCCGGTGAAGCTCGGCAATCGCGGCACCATGCAGGCGATCGGGCTCGTGACCGACGTCGGATACTTCCTCGAGCGGCTGGAGAGCGAATTGAAGCGCGCCTGACGCGCGGTGCTGCTGGGCGCCGAGGCGACCCAGGGTAAGGAGGTAGCCCGCTACTTGCGCGTGCGGTAGAAGCGGATCAGGTCGGTGCTCTCCGGCGCCGGGAGTCCGAGCTGGCGGAGCATGGTGGTGATCTGTCCGCGGTGGTAGCTGCCGTGGTTCACCACGTGCTGGAGCATGTGCCAGAACACGGAGGAACCCGGATCGCCGGCGAGCGTCTTGTACTCGAACGAGCGCTCGATGCCGGCTTCGCCCAGGGATTCGAGGAAACCGCGCACGTCGGCTTCGGTCTTTTGCCAGAGCTGTCGGACCGTGGCCACGTCGGGGAAGGTCTCGCGGGGAAGCTGCGAGGTGGGCGAGGTCCCGGTCCAGCGCTGGTGCCAGGCCCACTCCGCCGAGTAGACGTGCCCGAGGGTGTCCTGGATCGAGGTGAAGCTCGACCCCATTTCCTTCGTGAACTGCTCGTGGGTGAGCGGCTCGAGCGCTGTCAGCATGCGGTCTCGCGCCCAGTAGTGGTAGTCGAGAAGAGTGCGCAGGTCCTGGATGTTCACGGGTTCTCCTTGGTGGTGATTTAGTCTACGTAACCGAGGTCCATCGAAGCGTGCCCGCGAAGAAGAAACAGACCGACAAACCCCTGACCGGCGCCCTGCTCATCAAGGAAACCTGCCGCCGCATCCGCGTGGCCAGGAGCTACTGGGACGCCCACAACAATCGCGCCTGCCGGGGCGAACGCGAGAAGGCCATGGCGCTCTACGAGACCCTGAGCGCCGCGGACCGGGAAAAGATCCCGCAGGAGCTACGAGTCTGGTTGCGATACCGAAGCGAGAGGTATTTCGGAGAACACCGAACCCCACCCGGCCGCTGACTCCACGCACCCCGCTGCGAGAAGTGTCGTCATTGCGAGGCCCCAGTCCGTCTCGTAGCGGGCCGAAGCAACCCCCTCCCGCCACTACCAGGCCCGCAGCCGCGCTCTACTTGACCCGCGTTCCGCTCGGCACATCCTTGTCAAACCCCGCGAGCACCGCCTTGCCGTCGACGGTGGCGGCGAGGAGCATCCCGTGCGATTCGACGCCCATGAGCTTCGCCGGCTTGAGGTTCGCGATGACGATGATGGTGCGGCCCACCAGCTGCTCCGGTTCGTACGCCTCGGCGATGCCGGACACGATCTGCCTCGGCACGCCTCCCACGTCGAGTTGGAGCTTGAGCAGCTTCTTGGCGCCCTTGATCCGCTCGGCCGCGACGACCTTGGCGGAGCGCAGGTCGAGCGCGCCGAAGGCTTCGATGCCGACGAGTTCGGGTTCGGTGGGCGTGGGTACCGCTGCCGCGGGATCGGTAGTGGGAGGAGGGGGTTGCTTCGGCCCATCAACGTCCGACGTGGGCCTCGCAATGACGGTACCGCCTTGAGCCTCGGCGGGGGGGGGGGTCTCGGTGTTCACGGGCGCCTTCTTGAGTTCGATGCGGGGGAAGAGGGGAGTGATGGAGCCGAGGGACTGGCCGGGGGCGAGGAGGCCCCAGGCGGCCGATGCGCGGGCCGGCGAATCCTTCGGGATACCGAGCATGTCGAGGACCTTGCTCGCTGACGACGGGATGACGGGTGACGCCAGCAGGGCGAGAACGCGAACGCGCTCGGCCAGCCGGTAGAGGAAGGCGTTCAGTTCGGCCGCGCGGGCGGGATCCTTCGCGACGTTCCAGGGTGCGGTCTGCACGATCCACTGGTTCGCGTCGCTGATGTAGCCCCAGATCTCGGTGAGAGCGGCCGAGACATTCAACGCCTCGTAGGAGGCGAAGACGCTCTCGGTGTTCACGCGCAGCTCCGCCCCTTCCTCGACCGTCGCCGGGATCTTCCCGTCGCAGTACTTCGAGATCATGGTGAGCGAGCGGGACACCAGGTTCCCGAAATCGTTCGCGAGGTC
>DAORUA010000562.1:0-2269 GCA_035432945.1 Vicinamibacteria bacterium
CTCATGGGCGGCGATCGAACCTTCGAGAAGTGGGTCGCCAAGGTGGTGGGCTTCGTGGAAGCGCCCCGCCTCGGCCTCGACCTTCCCCTCGACCTCCGCGGCACCGTGTTTCAGCGGCGCGTCTGGAAGGCCCTGCAGGAAATCCCCATCGGGTCCACCGCTAGCTACTCCGAAGTCGCGAAGAAGGTGGGTGCGCCTCGAAGCGCTCGCGCGGTGGCCCAGGCCTGCGCGGCGAACCGCCTGGCCGTGGCCATACCGTGCCATCGGGTGGTGCGCAACGACGGCGGCCTGTCGGGCTACCGGTGGGGCGTCGAGCGCAAGCGCGCGCTTCTGGCGCGGGAGGCGAGAACGGGGGCCTGAGCCGGAGTCGACTCAGCGAACACCGGGGTCAGGGAGGGAGGCCGAGGGCGTTGGAGACGGACTCGGTGTGAGCGGTCCGGTGAAGAACGGATGCAGCAGCTCCGTGGGCACGGTGCTGTCGAACACCTTCCGCGCGGGCTTTTCCGCGGTCGAGGTTCCGACTGCGACCGCTCCGTAGAGCAGTATCCCGCGCAATCCCACGCCGACGCGAAGATCGGTTCCGGGGCGCGCCTGGAGCGCCGCCTCCCGGGCCGCGGTCCAGGCGATGTCGAGGAGAGCCTCGCGGACCTCGCCCTGGTAGCTGCGGAGCTCGGGCACGTGAACGAGGAAGCAGATCGAGTCGGCCCGGACCTCGGCGTAGGTCAGGAAGTGCCCCTGGGTGAGAGTGCCCTTGTCATCCTCGCGGCCGCCCGTGAACATGAACCGGCCCATCGCGTTCAGGATCACGCTGAACTTCTTGGCCATCTCCGCCGCTTCGGGAGTGTTTCCGAATCCTTCCTCACCCGTGTAGCTCACGATCTTGAGACTTGCATCGTCGAACGCGGCCGAGCCGCTGGCCCCGGGAGACGCGCCGGCACGGGCGGTCGGCGCCGGCTGGTTCGCGAGGAGGATCGCGAGAACGGAGAGCAGGACGAAGAAACCATGACAGCCGAGCCCGAGAAGCGCAGGTCCGACGGAAGTGCCGCGACGGATGCTCTTCACCAGGCCGACCAGAGCGATCCCCAGTCCGAAGACGCTGATGGCTCCGCAGAACCCGAGGGCAGGAAGCGTGATCACACCCAGGGCGAGGGAGACATGGCTCCACGGTTCGCGGCCGCTGCCCGGACCCTTGGCGCCCTCGCGGAACAGCCGCCGCAATGCGCTCGCGTAGTTTCCGAAGTTGCCGAGCAGATAGAACGGCGTGACAAAGAACGAAATGATGCCCCACCAGCCCGTGAACGCGGTCATCAGCGTCATGGGCCAGAAGTTCTTTTCGACGCACTCCGCGCACAGCCGTCCGCTCACTTTCCGCGACAGCCTGAGGACCAGCAGACCGATGTTCTGACGGAAGGTCACGTCCGCGGTGTCGCGCAACTCTCCGCACTGAGCGCACTTCGATCTTAGGCTCGCCGCGAGGTCAGCCCTGGCAACCGGCGGAGGTGGCGCGGGAGACGAGGCGGGCGCGGGGGGTGGTCGATTCGCAGGAGCCTGCTCGGGACCCACGGAGTGGCCGCAACGCGGGCAGGTTCCGGAAGGTCGGGGACTGTGCTTCAGTCCGCAATCCCCACACGAGACCCATTCCGCCACCGGGCGATCTTGCCCGGTGGCGCTTCGTCCGTCAATGACCCGACGGCTTTCAGCGGCTCGCTAAAGCCCGGCCTGCCGCTTGATCGACTCGCCCATCGACTTGAGTTGATTCGCCTGGGTCTCCAGGGTCTTGCCGTCGCTGGCGATGGTCAGAAGCGCGGTGGAGTCGCCCTTCATCAATGCGGCCTTGAGCCGCTCCAGCATGGCCACGGAATCGGCGGACAGGGTCAGGGCGAGACGATGATGCTCGACGCAGGCCCGTGGCGGCGCGATCGCCTGGAGGCGCTGCCGCTGCGTGCGCGCCTTGGAGAGGAGATCGTCGAAGCCGGAAAAGTCTCCCGACGACATCGATTGGACCATCGAGGTCGCGAAGGCCTGAGGGTCGCCCGCGCCCATGTCCTCGATACGGTCGACCTGGTTGAAGTAGGCGGCGATCTGCGGCTGATCACCCGAGACGGCGGGGCGGATGGGGTTGGTGGTCGGCAGGGGCGCAGAGAAAGGCGCCAGTTCCGTCGTCGGCGCGATCTCGCGGGGCAGCGTCGCCGAACCGGCCGGTTGGCCAAGAGAAAGGGACGGCTCGACGGTGGCCAGAGTCGCCGCGACCGAGGCCGGCGGGGGTGCG
>DAORUA010000563.1:0-2267 GCA_035432945.1 Vicinamibacteria bacterium
ACCGGGCCCGGCCCGCGGCGCCGTAGCGCTCCCGGATCGAGGGCGCGCCGAGCGTCTCGATCAGGGCCCGGGCGAGGCCCTCGAAATCGCGGGGCTCCGCGAGCCTCCCCGTCTCGCCCTCGACCACCGCGTCGGGAATGCCTCCGGCCCGGGTCGCGACCACCGGGCGCGCGAAGCACATGGCATCGAGGACCGAGGTGCCGAGGCCCTCGAGGTGCGACGACAGGCAGAAGATGTCGAAGCACGGGACCAGGGCGTCGAGATCGGCGCGAAAGCCCGCGAAGATCACCGCGTCCGAGATGCCGAGCGACGCGGCCAGGCCGGTGAGGCTTTCGCGCCGCGGGCCGTCGCCGCAGATCAGGAACCGGCAGTCGGGCATTTGCTTCACCACGATCGCGGCGGCGCGGAGCAGGGTGGCGTGGTCCTTGTGATCCACGAGTTGCGCCACGTTCCCGACGAGGGGCGCACCTTCGGGGATGCCGAGCGCCCGCAGCGCCTCCGCCCCTCCCGCCGCGGGCTTGCGGTCCGAGACGCCCTCGTGGACGAGCGCGACCCGGTCGGGGGGCAGGCCGCCGCTCACGAGCACGTCGCGCACCGCACGGCTGACCGCGAGGACCCTGTCCATCCGGGCGTACTTGAGCCGGGACATGAAGCGCAGGGGAAAGTCGACGCGGCGGCTCGCGATGAGACGGGACGGCTTCGAGGCGGCGCGCGCGGCCAGGATCGCCCCGGGAATTCCGTGCGATTCGTGGACGTGAATCACGTCGGGCCCGAAGGCGCGCGCGGCGTCGCGGATGGCAACCAGGGTCCGCCAGGAGAGATCTCCCCGTCCCACGGAGGCGGCGTGGACCGGGAGCGACGCCTTCGAAGCGCGGGCCGCGAGTTCGCCGAGCGTATTCGCGAAGATGCGGACCTCGTGGCCGAGCGCGGCCTGCCCCTCGGCGGTCAGGACGATCTGATTCTGGCCGCCGCGCCATTCGGTGGCGGTATCGACGTGGAGGATCCTCATGAAGGACGGGGCGCCGCGTCCTCCAGCGCCTTGAGCTTGGCGAACTTCTGCTGGACGTAGAAGGCGTTGAGCCGGGAGATGCGAAGACCGACGGTGCCGAGGAAGATCCCCCGCTTGAAGAAGTAGTTGCGAAGAAAGGCGAGGAACGACGCGACCGCTCCGTACCCCGGCACCGCCTTGCGGCCCTTTCGATGCTCCGCCTCCGCCCAGAGGGTGGTGTACCGATCGATCCTTCGAAGGTGATCGTCCTCGTCGCGATAGGGCCGGTGGATGATCTCCCCGGACAGACGCCCGACCGGCCCGTCCACCCTGACCGACTCGTGAACGAGGTCGCCCTCGAAGCGTCCCTGCCGGCGATCGAAGAGACGGAGCTGCCAGTCGGGATACCAGTCGGTGGCGCGGATCTCGCGGCCGAGGTAGTGGGTCACGCGAGGGATACGGTAGCCGGAAAGGGGCAGCGACTCGCCCGCGCACAACGCCTGGATCTCCTTTCGGAGGGCGTGACTCACCTCTTCGTCCGCATCGAGGGACAAGACGACCTCGTGCCGGGCCTGGTCCACCGCGAAATTCTTCTGGGCCACGAAGCCGTCGAAGGGCCGTTCGAGCAGGCGGGCGCCGAGGGCGCTCACCCGCGCGGCCGTGGTATCGCGCGATCCGCCATCGACTACCACGATCTCATCGCAGAAGGAGAGGCTTCGCAGCGCGGCTTCGATGCGGTCCTCTTCGTCCTGAGCGATGAGGACCGCGGAGATCTTCGGCACGGAGCGATGATATCGGCCCGAACCGCCGGGACGCTTCCGCCCCCGGCGGCGCTACTCGTACCGAAGGGCTTCGATGGGATTCAGGGCCGCCGCCTTCTTCGCGGGGTAGTAGCCGAAAAAGACACCCACCGCCCCCGAGAAGCCGACCGCGACGATCATGACGATCGGCGAGATCTCGGTCTCCCAGCCGGTGAAGCTCGCGAGGACCTCGGCGCTCCCGATGCCGAGGGCGAGGCCGGCGATGCCGCCCAGGATGCCCATGACGATGCTCTCGACCAGGAACTGGGTCAGCACGTCCGAGCCGCGCGCGCCGATGGCGAGACGGATGCCGATCTCCCGCGTGCGCTCGGTGACCGACACCAGCATGATGTTCATGATGCCGATGCCGCCGACCAGGAGCGAGATGGAGGCGATCGCCGCCATCAGGAGGGTCATCACCTGGGTGCTGCTCTCCGCGGTGGCCGCGAGTTCGGTCTGGTTCCGGACCGTGAAGTCGT
>DAORUA010000564.1:0-2251 GCA_035432945.1 Vicinamibacteria bacterium
ACGGTGGAGGTGGAGAACGGCCGCGCGGTGAAGATCGGCGGCGACCCCGATCATTCGTTCACGCAGGGGTTCCTGTGCGCGAAGGTCAATCAGTATCTCGATCGCGTCTATTCCCCCGATCGAATCCTCCATCCCCTCAAGAGGGCCGGAAAGAAGGGCGAGGGCAAGTTCGAGCGGATCTCCTGGAACGAGGCGCTCGATACGATCGCCGCGAACTTCAAGCGGGTGAGCGCTGCGCACGGGCCGGAATCGATCCTTCCCTACTCCTACGCCGGCAACTCGGGCCTCATCCACTACGGCAGTCTCGACCGGCGCTTCTTCGGGGCCATCGGGGCCTCGCAGCTCGACCGCACCATCTGCGCCACCGCGGGCTTCGAGGGCTACAAGGCGGTCATGGGCGGCACCATCGGCTTCGATCCCGAGAAGGTGGGGAACGCGAAGCTCGTCATCGCCTGGGGCGCCAACATCATCTCCTCGAACGTCCACTTCTGGCCTTTCGTGGAAGAGGCGCGGAAGAAGGGGGCGCGGTTCATCGTCATCGATCCGTACCGCTCGAAGACCGCAGAGAAGGCCGACTGGCACATCGCCCCTCTCCCCGGCACCGACGGCGCCCTGGCCCTCGCGATGATGCACGTCCTCTTCCGCGACAACCTCGTCGACCACGACTACGTCTCCAGGTTCACGATCGGCGTCGATGGTCTGAAAGCGCGCGCGATGGAGTGGTCTCCGGCCCGCGCCGCGGTGGAGACGGGTCTGAGCGTCGAGACGATCGAGAAGCTCGCCCGTGAGTACGGGACCACGCGGCCCTCGGCCATCCGGATGAACTACGGCTTGAACCGCGCGGCGGGCGGCGGCAACACGGTCCGGATCATCGCCTGCCTGCCCGCTCTGGTCGGCGACTGGCGCCACGTGGGCGGCGGTATCCAGCTTTCGTCCTCGGGCACCTACGCGCAGACCACCGCCCGCCTCACCCGGCCCGAGATGGTTCCCCAAGGCACGCGGACCATCAACATGTCCTCCCTCGGCGAGGCTCTCGACCCGGGCCTGAAGCCGCCGGTCAAGGCGCTCTACGTCTACAACTCGAACCCCGCGGCGATCGCCCCCGACCAGAACAGCGTGCGGAGCGGTCTGGCCCGCGAAGACCTGTTCGTCGCCGTGCATGACCTCTTCCACACCGACACCGTGGACTGGGCGGACATCGTCCTGCCCGCCACCACGGTTCTCGAGCACACCGACATCCTGAAGTCCTACGGCCATCTCCATCTCGCCATCAACCGGCCCGCCATCGAGCCTCTGGGCGAATGCCGGTCCAACACCGAGGTCTTCCGGCAGCTCGCCCGCCACATGGGGCTCACCGATCCGCGCCTGTTCGAAGACGATGAGGCGCTGATGGAACAGGCCTTCGACTGGTCAAACCCCCGGCTGCAGGGGATCTCCATCGAACGGCTGAATCGCGAGACCTCGGTCCGCCTGAACGTTCCCGCGGAGTGGGCGCCTTTCGCCGAGGGCAACTTCCCCACCCCCTCGGGGAAGTGCGAGTTCTACTCCGAGACGGAGAAGGCGGCTGGACGCGATCCGCTGCCCCACTACGTCCCGCCCCGCGAGGGACCCGTGAGCAATCCCTCGCTCGCGAAGACGTATCCGCTCGCGTTCATCTCGCCGCCCGCGCATCATTTCCTGAACTCCACTTTCTCCGCGCAGCCAATCTTCGTGCGGCGCGAGGGCGGGGAGCCGGCGCTCACCATCCACCCCGACGACGCGAAAGCCCGCGGTATCGCGGAGGGACAGATGGTCCGGACCTTCAACGCCCGCGGCGAGTTCCTCGCCAAGGCCCACGTGTCCGACGACGCGCGGAAGGGCGTGGTCGTGGGCCTGTCGGTCTGGTGGGCGAAGCTCTGCCCCGGCGGCCGCAACGCCAACGCGGTCACCGGTCAGGCCCTCACCGACCTCGGCGGCGGGGCCACGTTCTACGACGTGCTCGTGGACGTCGCCCGGGCCTGATGCAGGTCCGACTGCTGTACGCGGCCTCCGAGCACGACGCCGACATCCTCTATCCCACCGGCTTCTTCGCCCCCGATCCGTTCCTCTGCCTGGTCGCGGGGTCGCGGACCATCCTGGTGATGAGCGACCTCGAGATGGACCGCGCGAAGCGCGAGTCGAAGGCGACCGACGTCTGGTCGTGGACGCGTATGGCGAAGCGGGCCGGCGTGGGCGCGCCGCCGCCGAAGACGGAGCACGTGATCGCCGCCTG
>DAORUA010000565.1:0-2248 GCA_035432945.1 Vicinamibacteria bacterium
CGAATTGCCGCTCGGGTAGACGAGCACGGTGAGGGCTCCCGCCGACTCGCGCGTGCCATGACCCGTGTAGTCGCGCTGGACGTCCATCGGAATGATCGATCCCATCCGGAGAAAGACGGGCTCACGGCCGAGGGGAACCGGTTCGGCGGTGATGGCGCCGGAGACGACGCGCTGTTCGTTCCAGTAGTCGATCCATGAACCCGCGGGCAGGCGGAAGTCCAGGGTGCGGGTCGCGGTGGTCACGAAGGGCACGAAGATCTCGTTTCCAATCCGCATCGAGTAGGCGCTCGGCCCGCTTCGGATCACCGCTCTCGCGGGCTCCTCGTGCATTCTGATCGCGTAGCTCATGAAATAGGGGCCGAGCTCCTTGTGGAGCCAGGCATAGTAGCGGTAGGCGTTCAGGAGTCCCGGACCGTACTCGGGACGCCAGGGATCCGAATTGCCGTAGGGGGTGTGGGCCATCACGAGCTGGAACGCGCCGAAGTGGAGCCTGCGGTAGTAGGTTTCCTCGTCCGGCGCGCCCGGGTTCTGGTACGCGTATCCGGTGAGCTCGTTGTAGGGCGCGGGCAGATATCGCACCTTGGCGAGAACCCGGGTGATGCCCTCCCTCAGGCCCGCGAAGTCGTAGGGCAGGTCCCCCACGTAAGCGGCGTTTGCGTACGCCGACAGACCGGCATTCGTGGTGGAGGGCTCGCGATTCTGGTACGCCTTGGCGATGGTCTCCCAGTTTCCGGGCGCCGCCGTCCTCATGAAACCGGCGATGTTCGAGAGGGTCTCGTCCGAGGAACCGTCGTCGAGGTAGAACCCGAGCAGGTTCCGCCCCAGCCGGGTCTGAACGCGCTGGTACTGGTCGGGGCTGTGACAGCCGCCCCAATAGTGAACGAGGCCGCGCACTCGATCGCGCGCCAGCCGCTGGATGACCCCGTCTCCGAGCTTCCAGGAGCAGCAGTCGGAGCCCGAACACGAGTTCGTCACACTCGAGTTCTTCATCGACCAGGCGCTGCCGTCGAAGAGATAGACGCTCACGGGAATGTCGTTCGTCTGCAGGCGATCCATCTGGCAGGTGAATTCCTGGGTGAGATCCCGCGCGCCTCCGCAACCGCAGGCTCCAAACTCGGGGCAGCCGCTGCCCCACCACAGTCCGAGGATGGACCGGTTCAGACCATGATCGCGCACGCCCGCCGCATCCGGCGGGATCGGCTCCACCTCATCGACGGCCTCCTCCTCGGGAGGCGCGGCCGCCTCCTGACTGCGGCAGCCGGGTCCGGTCGCGGCGAGGACGGCCAGCGTCAGCAGCACGGCCAGCGGACGCGTCCACGCGGCAGCGAGCGCTTGTTCTTCTCCGACGCGAGGCTTTGTCAATCCGCACACCATCCCGGGGGAGCCTAAGGCCCTCCGGCGGTCCGCGGGAATCGCCCCTCCAGGGGGGAGTCCTGCGCGAGGCCTCCCCGGACCTCCGCGGCTATCATCCTCCGTGGCCGGGATTCTCCGCCTCCCCAAGGACTCTCATGGTTGAACTGCGCGAACCCCTCGAACAACTGATCCACTTCCCCAGGCAGTTCACCGCCGGAACCACCTTCCCCCGCGCGAGCGAAATCCGGCTCTACGACACCACCCTGCGCGACGGCGAGCAGACCCCCGGCGTCGCCTTCACCCCGGAACAGAAGTTCGAACTTGCCTGCATGCTCTCGGACGCGGGCGTGCACATGCTGGATGTGGGCTTCCCCTCCGCCGCGCCCTCCGAACGCAGGTCGCTGCAGCTCATCCTCGACGCGAAGAAGCGCGACCGGATCCGGAGCGAGATCGTGGTCATGTGCCGGTCGAGCACGAAGGACATCGACGTCACCCTCGACTTTCTCGCGGGCATCGGCGCGAAGCCCCACGACGTCAGTCTCTTTGTCTTCACCTCCGGATCGGACCTGCACCTCAAGTACAAGATCGGCAAGACCCTGCTCGGTTTCGCGGGCCGCAAGCCCGAGGAATGGCTCGACCTCCCGGTGTCGTTCTACCGGGAGGCCAACATCCGCATGTCGACGGCCGCCATCGCCCACGCCCGCAGCCGGGGGGTCGAGGTGGTCGAGTTCGGAGGCGAGGACGGGTCGCGCGCCCACGTCGACTACCTCATCGAACTGGCGGGTGCCTGCTACCGGGCGGGCGGCGCTCGCTACGCGTATCCCGACACCGTCGGCTACTTCGCTCCCGAGGGCGTCGACTACTACATCCCGAAGATCGTGGCCGCCTTCCCCGA
>DAORUA010000566.1:0-2230 GCA_035432945.1 Vicinamibacteria bacterium
GGCCTCGGCTACCGCGGTCACCACGAGATCCTGATCGGCCTCCTGGCCCGCGCGGCCGGTTCCCAGGGACTTGAGGATCGCGGCCGCCGTGCGCGAATCGCCCGAAGACATGGCGGCCGCGTACTGAAGGTAGTTGCGCAGCGCGTTCGCGCCGTCGTTGTACACATTCGTGATCGCGGTGTGCGGGATCGAACTCACTACCGCCATGTGCTTCTTCGCCCTCGAGAAGGCCACGTTGAGCCGCTTCTCTCCCCCGCTCTGGTTGATCGGGCCGAAATTCATGAGCATGCGGCCGTCCGGCCCGGGTCCGTAGCAGACGCTCAGCAGGATCACGTCGCGCTCGTCGCCCTGGATGTTCTCGAGGTTCTTCACGATGAGCCCCGAGAACTGCCCGTCTTCCTCCCGTTCGTATTCCTCCTCCAGGCGGGCGCCGAACTCCTTGTCCTGGGCGGCCAGGCGCTCCAGCGCGGTCTCGATCTGGGTCTGCTGAGCCTCCGAGAAGGCGACGATCCCGATCGAAGGCCGCTCCGGGGCCGCGAGCAGACCCTTCACCAGGTGGGCGATGTACGCGGCCTCCGCCGGATTCCGGCGACTCTCGTAACGCGCGCCCTCGAGGTGATGGAAACTCACCGGCCGTTCCAGAAGGAGGGCCGCGTTCTTCTCGCCCTCCTCGGGGGTCTGGGGACGGATCTCCGCGCGGCCGGAGTCCTGGACCGCGCGCTCCGGCACGGTCAGCAGCTCGCTGTCGTAGAACGCGGCGTTCGAGAAGCTGATCAGCGACTCCGAGCGGCTGCGGTAGTGCCAGCCCAGCATGGTGGAGGGCAGGTTCCGGGCCGCGTGGCTCAGGAAACTGTCGCCCTCGAGTTCGTACTCCGACGGCTCCCCCTCCTCTTCATCCTCGATGAGCAGACTCTCCTCGTGGTCCCGGGTCGCGGAGAAGAAGTTCGTGGGCGGAAGCTGCATCTGGTCGCCCGAGACCACGACCTGGTCCGCCCGGAAGAGCGCGGGCACCGCCTCTTCGAGCGGGATCTGGGAGGCCTCGTCGAAGATCACCACGTCGAAAACACCCGACTCGATGGGAAGGGTGTCGGACACGCTGAGCGGGCTCATCAGCCACACCGGTTTCAGATCGAGGATGACCTCTCCCGAGGGCCCGGCGAGAAGCGCGCGCACCGACTTGTAGCGCATGCTCTTCCCGAACTCGTGTTCGAGTTCACGCCTTCCCGCGTTGTACCGGCGCTTGAACTCCTCCTGCTCCCGGGTCAGTCGCACAGAAGGCAGCGAGGCTCTGGCCACGTGCTCCTGGAAGCGATCGCGGTTTCGCTGGATCACCACGTCCGCGTTCACTTCGAGCCACTGGTCGTAGCTGCGCCCGATGCGCGCGGCCTGCACCTCGAGGGGGCCGCCGCCGAACCGGGCCACCTCCCGATTCCGGCGCCACACCTCGGCCACGGTCCGGGCCACGAGAGCGGCCTCGATTTCCTTCAGGGTCAGCGGCTGGTCGCTGATCGCGCGCTGCAGGCCTTCGGGGAGGCTCGCCAGCTCCATCAGGCAGGGCACCCAGTCCGGAAGAAGGGCCAGGGATTTGAGCACGCGCTGGATGTGGTCCCGGAGCATGCCGAGAGTCCGTCGCCGCGGCTCATTCAGGATGCTCTCGACCGAGCGTTCGAGGTCGAGGAGGACATCGCTCAGGGCCACGAGTCCGGATACGGTCTGGGAGGGGTCGGCGCCGAGCGCGCCCTCCTTGTCCAGGGCGTCCGGCCCGAGAAGACTGTTCACGGTGTGCCGGACGCCTTCGAGTTCCGCCGCGTACTCGTCGAGCCCCCCCGCCGCGCCGTAGGTCGCTCGAGCTGCCGCGTCCGCCCGGGCGATCGCTGTCTCCGCGTCGTACTCCGCTTGAAGTCTGCCCAGGATGTGATCCCAGGTGGGAGGCACCGCATGACTCGAGAAGTCGTAGCGCTCGTTGAGGACTTTCCGGAGCTGCCAGAAGTCGCCCTTGAAGAATCGCCACACCGACTGACCGAGGGCCTTCGTCCGCTCCCGGGCCGCGGCCAGGTCGTCGGGCGGCAGCTTCTGCTTCCAGCCGCGGGTGGACTGGCGCGCGGACTCTAGTGCTTCCGCGAGTTCCTTGCGCTCGGCCACCGCCTCCCGAAGGACCCCGGCCTCGGAAGTTTCCGCGCGCAGCAACGCCAGCAGGCCGCGATCAGCCAGGGGCTTGACCAGCGCCGCA
>DAORUA010000567.1:0-2218 GCA_035432945.1 Vicinamibacteria bacterium
CCGAAGCTCGGGGCCGCCTCCTACGTGGTGGTGGGCGACCCGAAACAGTCGATCTACCGCTTCCGCCGGGCCGATGCGTCGATCTTCGCCGCGGCCTGCGAGGCCGCGAAGACCAGGCCCGGGGTCGAGCTGGTTTCATTGACCCAGAACTTCCGGTCCACGCCGGCGATTCTCCGTTTCGTGAATCGCTTCTTCGCCGGCGCGATCAAGAAGAGTCAGTACGGCCAGCCGGACTATGAGGCGCTCGTTCCGAGTCCGAGCATTCCCGACGAGCCCAGTCTGCTCGCCCTTCGGTTCACCGTCCCCGCCGAGGCCGACTCCTTCGTCCTGGAGGCGGAGGCGAGCGCCATCGCGGCCTTCGTGGCCGCGGTCCAGAACGGCACTCTCCAGGTTCGCGACGGAGGGGACTCTCGCAAGAGCCGGGCCGGTGACGTGCTGATCCTGGCCCGCCGCCTCACCCAGATCCGGCCGCTGGAGCAGGCCCTCGAGCGCGCTTCGGTTCCCTTCGTGGTCGATGGCGGCCGCTCCTTCTTCATCCGCTCCGAAGTGGTGGAGACCCACGCGGTGCTGCGGGCAGTCGACGATCCCTCGGATGCCACCAGCCTGGTGGCGGCACTCCGGTCGACGTTCTTCGGCGTCTCCGATCGGGCCATCGCGGAATGGCGTTTCGCGGGCCGGGAGCTTTCGATCCTCGCCATCGACCAAGGGGAAGCTCTGACCGCGACCGACGAAGTGACTCGCGCGCTTCACCTCCTGCGGCGTTTGCACGATGACCGCTTGCGGCTGGCCCCCGCCGCGCTCATCGAGAAACTCTTCGACGAGACCTCCATCTACGCGGCCCTGCATGCGACCGAGCGGGGCTCGACCGCGCGCGCCCAGCCGCGGATCTCGAACCTGCGGAAGGTCGTTCACCTCGCTCGCCAGGCCGAAGGGCTGGGCCTTTTGACCCTGCGCGGCTTCAATCTGCTCCTCGCGAACCGGCTCGACGGCGCGGGGGAAGAGCCCGACCTTCCCTCCTCGCGCCCGGGCGATCCTCACACCGTCCGGGTGATGACCATCCACAAGGCCAAGGGCCTCGAAGCGCCCGTGGTTGTCCTCTACGACTGTCTGGACAAGTTCCTGCCGCGGGTGGACACGGTACCTCTGCGGGAGGAAGGGAAGATCGCCCTCGGTTTCGTGAAGGATTGCCAGCCGCCCGACTGGGACGTCCTGGCGCTCCGGGAGGAAGCGCGCCTGCGCGAAGAGACCCACCGGCTCCGGTACGTGGCCTGCACCCGCGCGAAGGACTGGCTGGTGGTTCCGATCCCTCCGCCCACCGAGCGGGTGGGGGACTTCTGGCACGACGTGGCGAAGGACATGGCGGTCTCGGGCCCGGACATCGTCAATCTCGACGCCGGCGCCGTGGCTCTTCCCGAGGAACGGGGCGAAGAAGAGGTCGCCGGTCCCGGCGAGGAGATGCCCGAGGGCCTCCCCGGTTTCGCGGCCCGGCGGCGGGCGCTCATCACCGCGGCTTCCGAGGCGACGCCGGCCCCGATTCCCGTGCGCGAAGACGCGGCGAAGGAATCGCCGGCCGCGGTGGAGCCTCCGGAATTCGTGGGACGCGCCTTCGGTTCGTTCGTGCACCGGCTCCTCGAACTCGCCGATTTCTCGGAGCCCGAGTCGGTGCGCAAGATCGCGCCCGCCCTCGCGCCCGCGTTCCCCCTCACCAAGGAAGCGGTGGCGCGCGCGGAGGCCCAGGCCGAGGCCGCGCTCTCCCTCCCCATCATGCGCGAGGCCGCGCGGGCCGCCCGCGTCTTCCGGGAAGTGCCGATCAGCTACATTGAGGAAGACCGGCTGCTCGAGGGCGTGTGCGACCTGGCCTTCGAGGACGAGAAAGGATGGGTGGTGGTGGACTACAAGACGGAGGCGATCGGCGAAGACCAGGTCCTGGCCCAGGCCTCGCACCACGCCGCGCAACTGCGGCGCTACGCCCGTGGTCTGGCCCTTGCCTCCGACTCGCACCAGTCGCGCCGCTTCGTGGTCTTCACCTCTCTCGGGCGGCAGGTGGCGGTTTGACCTCCATTCCCGTGACCACCGCCCCGGCCTTCTCCGAGAAGGCCGAGGAGAAGACTCGCGACGCGCGCGCCTTCGCGTGGTCGGCCTCCCGCCACGACACCTTCGCCACCTGCCCGCGCAAGTACTACTACTCGTACTACGGCATCCTCGAGGATCCCGAGGT
>DAORUA010000568.1:0-2202 GCA_035432945.1 Vicinamibacteria bacterium
GTCTAGGTCGTCATTGCGAGGAGCCGTCGAAAAGCGACGCGACGAAGCAACCTCCGCCGCCCTCATCCTCATCACCCTCGCGGCATCGACCACGCGAGCCGACGACCGTTTCAAGTTCAACCTCGTGCTCGACGGCCGGCTCGTGACCACGCCCGCGTCGACGAGCTTCCTCGACGAGGGTCTCGGCAAGACGCGCTACGGCCACGAGCCGCGCGCGGTCGAAGCGAAACTCGCCCAGGCCGCGCTGCTCGGCCGCGTGGAGCTGCGTCCCGACCTCACCCTCCGGGCGCACGTCAACCTCGACGCCGAGCACGACTTCAACCGGCGGGTGGATCTTGTTGAAGGCGTGATCCGCTACAGCCCCGCGATCGGCGACACCGCCTCCCTCGACATCCGCGCCGGCGTCTTCTTCCCCACCGTGTCCCTCGAGAACACCGACCAGGCCTGGCTCTCCCCGTACACGACCACCTTCTCGGCCATCAACTCCTGGATCGGCGAAGAGGTTCGCTCCCTGGGCGCCGAGGGGGGGCCGTCGTTCCGGATCGACGAGGGGCAGCTTCGCCTCTTCGGCGCGATCACGCGGGGGAACGACCCGAACGGAACTCTCCTCGCCTGGCGAGGCTTCGCGCTCCACGACCGCGTGAGCGGCTTTGGCGATCGCCTTCCGCTTCCCCCGCTCAAGTCCTTCGATGCGCCCAACCTGTTTCCCGACCAGCCACCGCACGTCCAGCCCATGCGTGAAGTCGACGGGAAGTGGACGTGGTCTGCCGGGCTCGCGCTCACCCACCCGGAGTACCGGATCAAGGCCCTCTACCAGCCGCCCACCGCGAATCCCGGGGCGTTCGACGGCGAGCAGTACGCCTGGCGGACCGGCTACTGGGCGATAGGCGCAGCGCGCTCCTTCGGGCCCATCGAGATCCTCGCCCAGGGCCTCGACGGCGAGACCCGCATGGGCGTCACCGCGGACGGCCGCAACGCGGTCGTGGCGAGGTTCCAGGCCGGGTACATGATGGCTTCGTGGACGGAGTCCGCGGACGCCAGGCACCGGCTCAGCGTGCGCTACGATGCCTTCCGGGTCGAGGACCGCGACGAGTTCGCCATCGAGGATCCGAATGACGAGTCCGGCTCCTCGTGGACGTTCGCGTACGCGTTCGCTCCCGCGGCGCGGCACCGGATCACCGCGGAACTGCTGCGCGTGGCCAGCACGCGCGCGAACCGCCGCGATCTCGGCCTCGATCCCCGCGCGGTCGAGATCCTCGGCACGCTGTCCTGGCGGGTGACCTTCTAACGGGGGCGAAGTGAATCTGCGGTACGCTCTCGCCAACCAAGGAGCGGAAGATGCCGAAGAGGCTGACGAAGGACCCGGCGAGCAGAAACGGCGTGAGACGGCGTGATTTCGTGGCGCTCTCCGTGGCCGCCGGAGTAGGCACGGCGACCGCGCGGCAGGCCGGCGCGAAGGAGCTGGAGGTGGTCGAAACCGAGATCGAGATCAAGACGCCCGATGGCGTCTGCGACGCGGCGTTCATCCACCCGAAGGCCGGCGCCCATCCGGGAGTCCTCCTCTGGCCCGACGCCTTCGGGCTGCGCCCCGCGATGCGGGTCATGGCGCGGCGCCTGGCCGCCGAGGGCTACTCGGTTCTCGTTCCGAATCCCTTCTATCGCGTCTCCAGGGCGCCCTTCACCGACGCCTCCACCTTCAACTTCCAGAACCCCGACGACATGGCGAAGCTTCGGCCCCTGATGGGCTCGGTGAACGCGCCCGGCAACCCGGAGAAGGATGCCGCGGCCTACATCGCGTACCTCGATGCCCAGAAGCAGGTGGACAAGAAGAAGAAGATCGGAACCCAGGGCTACTGCATGGGCGGCCCCCTGGTGGTCCGGACCGCCGCGGCCTTTCCGGACCGGATCGGCGCTGGCGCCTCATTCCACGGCGGCGGCCTGGTGACCGACAAACCCGAGAGCCCGCACCTGCTCGCTCCGAAGATCAGGGCGCGGATGTACTTCGGGGTCGCGGGAAACGACGATCAGCGGCAGCCGGATGCGAAGGTCAAGCTCAAGGAGGCTTTCGAGGCGGCGAAGGTTCCGGTGGAGGTGGAGTTGTACCCGAACGCGCTCCACGGCTGGTGCATCGCCGACATGCCTCTGCAGGGCAAGGACCCCATCTACAACAAGGCGGACGCCGAGCGCGCGTGGGCGAAGCTC
>DAORUA010000569.1:0-2198 GCA_035432945.1 Vicinamibacteria bacterium
AGATGCTCCTCTTCCGCGACGGCCGCGCCCTGATCAAGGGCACCGCCGACCTCGGCCGCGCCCGCGCCATCTACTCCCGGCTGATCGGAAGTTAGCCGGGCCCGGCAGGAGACAGGGTGCTGAAGAAGCCCTTCTACGGCCCGTCATCCCGGCCCCGGCTTTCGCCGGGGCCGGAATGACGGAATGAGTTTTTCAGACGCCTAGAACTCGACCGGAATTCCTCTCGCGGTCGAAGCCTCGCGCATCGCGTCGAAAGTCGCGGGCTTGTCCCAGGGCGCGTCGGGGGGTTCGTTCCGGAACTCGCGGTAGGCCCGCTCGACGTTCATGAAGAGCCGCGCCGGGGCCCGCCACTCCCGATACGGCCCGAGATCGATGCGCTTGGTCGCGTCGAGAGATGACTGCCCCGCCTCGAAGCACACCCTCGATTCGTCCCGAACGTACTCGAGATAGGCGCGCATCTCGCAGGCCCCTTCGATCCCGCACAGGGGGCCGTGGCCGGGGACGATGATTTCGGGATCGAGCTCCAGGATGAGGTCGAGGCACTTGAACCAGTTGTCGTACGTGCCCGTCCAGCCCATCGGCGTGCATTCCCGGAGCACCACGTCGCCCGCGAACACCACGCCCTCCTTCGGCACGCAGACGATGGTGTCTCCCGCCTGGTGGCACGGCCCCACGTGGACCAGGTGAACCTCGGTGCCATCGAGGTCCAGGTCGTAGCACTCGTCGAACAGGATCGTGGGCGGGACGAGCTCGATTTCCCCGGGCGAGGCGGCCTGTCTCATCCGGCCCGGCACCGACCGGTGGGCGATGATCTCCGCGTCCTTGAAGAGTTGATTGCCCCGAACGTGGCCCGCGTCCTCGTGCGTGTTGACGATGCGACGCGGCAGGCCGCCCCAGACCTCGCCGAACATCTCGATCATGCGGCGCGCGTGGGCCAGGTCCGCCTGGGTATCGATAAGCACGCCTCCGGCGAGGTTGATGAGACCGGAGTTCGCGTCGCGGACGCGGTCCCGCTCGTTGAGAACGGCGAAGCAGTGGTCGCTCACCTGCTTGATGTCCATGGGATCACCTTCAGTCTCGCTAGAACGCCTCCTGGACGGCGAAGTACGCGGCTTTCCCTTCCCTGCCCCAGCCAAAATCGAAGCACAGATTGGTCTTCGAGCGCTTGTTGAGCATCAGGCGAAGGCCGACTCCGGCGCCCGTGGCGAACGAATCAAAGAGCTTCTGCCCGGTCTGCGAGTCGGAGAGGGTCTCGGTGTTGAGAAAGGCGACCATCCCGACGAGGCCGTTCCCGGTGATCGTCCATCGATACTCCGCCTCGCCGTACACGAGGCGCTCTCCCCGGAATCGTCCCTGCGGATAGCCGCGTCCCGCGCGCCCGTACGTGTCCGTGCCGGTGGCCGGGAGGTCCAGATAGGGCGCGGTGCCGCCGGTGACGACGTCTCCGTAGAGCCAGAACGCGAGCTTGTGACGGGCATCCGGCGAGAGACGAACATAGGTCCGAGCGTCGTAGCTGAACTGCTGCCAGTCGGAGGCGCCTTCCAGAAAGCCCTTGAAGAACAGCAGGTACGAGAGCTTCAGGTAAAAGCCCCGGCTGGGATTGATCGAGCCGTCCCGGTTGTCGAGCAACCCATGCAGACTGGCGCCGGCCGAGGTCTGAGAGGCCGGGTTGAACCCGAACTTCTCGGAGTAGGCCACGTACGGCGACGCGGACCATGACGCGGACGCCGCGTCGTCGGCCGGGCGAACATCCTTGTGACTGTTGTGGAGGAATCCCCCGCCCAGGTAGACGTCCTTTCCCACCTTGCGGAAGAGCGTCTCGTAGAAACGGAGGTAGTCGTACTTCTGGTCGATGGCGCCTTCGTCCTGCGTTTCGGTGCCGAGGCCATAGGTCTTCTGCGACGTCCAGTAGAGGCGGTTGTCCCCCTCAATATGCCAGCGGTTTCGCGGAGCCGAGGCGTTGATCTTGGCGTTCACGAGCAGCTGGTCCTTGGTCGTGCCGATCACGCTGGCCACGATGGACGAGATTCGCGTGGTGTCGGGAAGACCCTTGTAGAAGGCCACATTGCCGGCGAGGCCAATGCCCACGCCACTGGTCGGGCTGTAGCTGATCACCGGCGCGGCGGCCACCATCCACTTCTTGTAGTCCTCGGGACCGGGCGGCGGGGGCGGCGGCTTGTGGCGCCAGTCGCGGACGA
>DAORUA010000570.1:0-2198 GCA_035432945.1 Vicinamibacteria bacterium
GGGCGCCCACGCGATGTTCGACGGCGTCGAGTCTCTGCTGACTCAGACCTTCTGTTTAGGCATCTCGCAGCCGGTGACGAAGGCGGACCTCGACCGGATCGAGTCGTTCTTCCGGGATCTCGGCGCTCCTGTCTTTCACGAGGTGAGTCCCCTCGCCGACCCGACCGCCCTCGCCCTGCTCAACGAGTCCGGCTACGAGCCCTTCGAGTTCACGAGCGTCATGTACCAGCCGATCGCTCCGGACATGTTCGCGCGGGCCTCGGAGAAGAAACGGGTGGGGGCCCGGGCCAGTGGCCTGGACGAGAACGAGGTCTGGGCCGAGACCTCGGCCCGCGGCTGGAACGAGTCCCCGGAACTCTCCGCCTTCATGTTGACCTTCTCCAGGGTAAGCGCCCTGAAGACGTCGGGACACGCGTTCCTGGCCGAGCTCGACGGGAAGCCCATCGCCGCGGGTGGACTCACCATCCACGGCGGTGTCGCCCTGTTTGCCGGCGCCAGCACGGTGCCCGAGGGACGGCGTCAGGGCGCCCAGAACGCGCTGCTCGAAGCGCGCCTGCGCTTCGCCGCGGAGCGCGGCTGCGATGTGGCCATGATGTGCGCCCTTCCCGGCAGCGCCTCCCAGCGAAACGCCGAACGGCAGGGCTTTCGCATCGCCTACACCCGCATCAAGTGGCGCAAGCGCGTTACGTATACTGCCGCGCCGGCATCCTAGGAGTCATCATGCTCATTGGTCGCAACCGCGACGTGAAATCGTCCGAGATCACCCCCGAGTCGCTCTACGTCAACCGGCGCGAGTGGCTCGCCGCCGCGGCGGGCGCCGCCGCACTCTCCGCGTTCGCACCGGCCGCCCGGGCCCAGGACCCTCAAGCGGTGGGGAAGCCCTTCGGCCTGCAGCCCGACGACAAGCCGACACCGTGGCAGGACGTCACCACGTACAACAATTTCTACGAGTTCGGCACCGACAAGTCCGACCCCGCCCAGTTCGCCACGAAGTTCAAGACCAGCCCCTGGACGATCACCGTGGATGGCCTGGCCTCAAAGCCCGGGAAGTTCCAGCTCGAGGATTTCATCAAGCCGTCCACCGTCGAGGATCGCATCTACCGGCATCGCTGCGTCGAGGCGTGGTCGATGGTGGTCCCGTGGCGGGGCATCCCCCTCGCCGACGTGATCAAGCGGGCCGAGCCGATGGCCTCCGCGAAGTACGTCGCTTTCACGACCCTCATGGACCCGCAGCAGATGCCGGGCCAGCGGCTCGGCGTCCTCGACTGGCCCTACACCGAGGGCCTGCGCCTCGATGAGGCGCTCCATCCGCTCACCCTGCTCGCCACCGGGCTCTACGGCCGGACCCTTCCCAATCAGAACGGCGCGCCCCTCCGGCTGGTGGTGCCCTGGAAGTACGGCTTCAAGGGGATCAAGTCGATCGTGAGGCTCACCTTCACGGACAAGCAGCCGAAGACGGCGTGGAACGTGTCCGCCCCCCACGAGTACGGCTTCTATTCGAACGTGAACCCGGCGGTGGATCACCCGCGCTGGAGCCAGGCCAAGGAGCGGCGCATCGGCGAGTTCCTGCGCCGGCCCACCCTCCCCTTCAACGGCTACGCGGACCAGGTCGCTTCGCTCTACGCGGGGATGGACCTCAAGAAGAACTACTAGATGCGCGAGCCGCGTCGCTTCGGCGCCGTGCTCGTCTTCGCGTCGCTGCTTCCCGCGGCGTATGCGATCTACGCCCTCGGCTCCGACATTCTCCGGGGTACCCGCGTTCTCGGCTCCAACCCCATCAAAGAGGGGGAGCACTTTCTCGGGGAATGGACCCTGCGTTTCCTGGTTCTCAGCCTCACGATCACGCCCCTGCGCCAGCTCCTCAGGTGGAACTGGCTCGCGAGGCACCGCCGCACCCTCGGCCTGTTCGCCTTCGGGTACGGCGTGATGCACTGGCTCGTCTACATCCTCCTCGACATCCAGCTCGACATGGACGAGATGGTGACGGACGTGATCAAGCGGCCGTACATCCTGATCGGGTCGCTCGGGCTGCTCCTCATGCTGCCGCTCGCCCTCACCTCCACGAAGAAGATGATCGCGCGCCTCGGCGGCAAGCGCTGGAACCGGCTGCACAAGCTCGTCTACGCCGCCTCCGTGGCCGGGGTCATCCACTTCTGGATGTCGGTGAAGGCGGACATCAGCGGCCCCCTGACCTTCGC
>DAORUA010000571.1:0-2181 GCA_035432945.1 Vicinamibacteria bacterium
GTTGGCGCCCGCGAGTTCGACGATGAACTTGTCGCGGAGGACAAGCGCCACCGCTTCCCGTCCGGCGATGTCCACGGTGGCGAGTTTGAACGGCTCGACAGATTTCGTTGCCTGGGCGCCGGCCTGTGCCGACAGTCCGAGAAGGACTACGGCCGACAGAACGGCAAACTTTGTGCGCATATGACCTCCTGAAAGGGATGTTTAAAAGGTTGCGTCACCCGCGACCGCTCCGGATCGCGGGAACTGCCGGGACGGCCCGGCACGCGCCCTATGACGTGGGAAAATTGTAGCCTCCCCGGGCGATTGGGGGGCTTAGCCGAAATGCAGGTACGCATGCGGTGGCGGTGAATCAGTCAAGCGCCCGCGGGGGATAGGAGCACGGTATGGCAGGCAAGCGTCCGAAGACGGCTTCTCAGTACATCAAGGCGGCGCCCCCCGCGGGGCAGCCGCATTTGCGGAAGCTCCACGCGATCCTCAAGAAGGCGGCCCCGAAGGCGAAGGCGGTGATCAAGTGGGGGAACCCGTTCTTCGTGGACCCTCGCTTCGTGTACGCGTACTCCGCGCACAAGGCGCACATGAGCCTCGCGCCGACCGCGGAGGCGCTGGTGGCCTTTCGCAGGGAACTGGAGGAGTACGACACCTCGAAGTACTTCCTCAGGTTGCCCTACGACAAGCCGGTGCCCGAGGCTCTGCTTCGAAAGATTGCGAAGTATCGAGTCCGGAATATGGGGGACCGGGACACTTTCTGGTAGGCCCGCATGGACCCCGCCCTCAGGTCGGGGTGACTGTGCGAGGGTCGGGGTGACGGGCTGCGGCTAGTCGACTCGTAGCGCTTCGAGCGGGCTGACCCCTGTCGCACGCCTCACCGGGACGATGCAGGCCGCGACCGCGGCGAGGGCGAGGACGATGGGGGCGACGGTGAGGGACAGCGGATCGGTCGGAGGGACTCCGTAGAGGAGCTTTCCGACCACGCTCGAGAGGGCGAGGAACGCGCCGAGGCCGCAGGCGACGCCGATGCCCACGAGCGAGGCGCCCTGGCGCAGGACGAGGTCGGCGATGCTGCGGCGGCTGGCGCCCAGGGCCATGCGGACGCCGAACTCGGGGGTGCGCTGGGTGACCGCGAAGGCGAGGACGCCGTAGACGCCGAGGACGGCGAGGAGGAGGGCCACACCGCTGAAGAGGCCGAGGAGGATCATGGGGGCGCGGCGCGACAGAGATGCGGCATCCATGCGCTCGGTCATGGTTCGGACGTCGGAGACCGGCTGGTCGGGGTCGATGGCCCGCACCGCCTCGCGAAGGGACGGGGCGATCTTGAGGGGGTCGGCCTGCGCACGCGCGGCGAGGAACACGTTCGGGTTCGAGGCCTGAGCGAAGGGGTAGTAGATCGATTCCTTGTTGACGTCCTCGTCGAGGCCCTGGAACTTGATGGGGGGCACCACGCCCACCACCAGGAAGGGCTTCGCGGGGTCGTCGCGGACGATGCGCTTGCCGAGCGGGTCCAGTCCGGGCCAGTACTTGTCGGCGAGGAGCTTGTCGATGATGACCACGCGCTGCGAGATGAGGACGTCGCGCTCATCGAAGAGGCGTCCGAGCAGGGGCTTCATGCCCACGGTCTCGAAGTAGCCGGGGCCGACCACGCGGTAGCGCGCATGCGGGGCGGGGGCACCCGGGGGAACCACGATGTCCGGACTCGAATAAGAGGCCGAGCTGTTGCCTCCGGAGAAGGGGAGGTTGGTGGTGATGCCGGCGGACTTGACGCCGGGCAGGGCGCGGACGCGCTCGAGCAGAGAGTCGGCGAAGGCGACCCGCTTCTCCGGGGTGTCGTACTTGTTCGCGGGAAGGCTGACCCGGGCGGTCACGAGGCCCGCGGGTTCGAATCCGGGATTCTGGCGCTGCAGGGCCTCGAAGCTGCGCACGAGGAGGCCCGCGGTCGAAAGCAGCATCACCGCGAGGGCGACTTCACTCACCACCAGGCCCGACCGGAGCATCTGGGTGTGCCTGCCGCCCGAGGCGCTGCGCCCGCCCGCTTCCTTCAGGGTGGCCGCGGCGTCGCGGCGCGAGGCACTCCACGCGGGCAGCAGACCGAAAAGGAAACCGGTGGCGATGGCGCAGGTGAGGGTGAAGGCGACCACGGTCAGGTCCAGTTCCACCCCGAAGCCGCGCGGAAGTGTGGAGAGGCCA
>DAORUA010000572.1:0-2175 GCA_035432945.1 Vicinamibacteria bacterium
ACCGGTCGAGGCCCCGCATCACGTAGTTGTGCGCGTAGCCATAACGCTCGACCACCAGGGAATCGCCCTGCTGCTTCTGCAGGGCAAGCAGGCGCTCGAGCCGGGCGTCGAGCTCCCGCTTGTAGCGCGGGTCCTTGGTGGCGTTCCAGACCTCGCTCAGGTTCCAGATGGAGAGGTAGAGCCTGCGGCCGGTGAGATCGTGTTCGCCGAAGATGGTCCGCAGGTGCATGTCGCCGGTCTGGATGGCCATGTCGAGGCCCCGATGGTCGCCGGTCAGGTAGTAGTCGGCGAGCCACCCCGCGACCCAGACATGCGCGGAGAGCGTCTTCAGCCAGTGCTGGGCGCCGTGCCTTCGGCCCAGGCCCACGTAGGGCGAGCCCTCCTTCTGCCCCAGGGTCTTCCAGTAGTCGGTGGACGTGTTGGTGTCGCCGCGATAGACGGGAGCGGCGGGCCAGTGGATGTTGTCGATATCCATGCTGTGCCGTGAGAGAGCCTGGGCCGCCCGCGCGAATCGGGCCTCGCCCGTCCGCACGAACTGCATCCACAGCTGGAGGTCCTGAGCGGGCTCGTTATCGCTCCAGATGTCCCACGTGCCGCTGGCGGTGTCGAAGTTGACCTTGCCGTCGCCGTAGTCCCACATGCCGTACCAGGGCACGAAGTTCTGGTTGTAGAGCCACCATTCGAAGCTGGTGTCCACCGCGCGCTCGAGTTCCGGGTGGGCGCCGGTGCGCGGGGCGAGGCGGCCGAAGGCGCCGCTCGAGGCGTACCACCGCGGGGGCGCCGTGACCACGGGAGGATCGACCAGGGCGCGCGCCGCTCTGGTCGCCGCCGCCGAGTCCCCCCGGGCATGGAGACCGAAGGAGAACTCCGTGGTCCTGGCGAGGCCGGTGGCGCCGTTCTCCAGGGTCTCGATGCCCTCCTCGTTCTCGGGCTTGAGGGAGTACCGCGCGAACGACATCGGCTCGACCGACTCCGGCCAGATCGAGGCGATCAGGGAATCCGCTTGTGGGTGCACGCTCCACGCCTTCGGGTACTCCTGAAGCATGTCCTTGAAGGCCGCGGCCACCCCGACCCTGGCGCCCTCCACCGCAAACCAGCCGGCCGCGCGCTGCCGGCTCTGAATGGAGGCGGCTCCCTCGGACAGGGTGGCCTGGAACCCTCCGATGCGCGTGCTTCCACTCGACTCGGGCACGGGCGGCATCCGATTCGGCCGGGGTCCGGTCTGCAGGATCGCGACGGGCAGGGCGCCGATCGCCACCTCCGCGCGGCTTTCCTCTCCCGGCTGCCACCAGGGGCCATCGATCATCGCGGTTCTGGCCACGAGCGGCTTTTCCGCGAGGTTCAGGGTAAGTCCGGCGGCCGCGATCCGGTCGTTGGGCTGGGTGAGGCCCTGGTCGGCGGGATCCTCCTGAAGCAGCGCGGAACCCCGGGTCGCGACGTGCGCGTGCTGTCCCGCCTGGGGGCGGCGCTTGTCGGGAACTCCGGTGTAGATGAAGGTGTGGAGGACCTTCATCCACGGCTTTCCCGCCCACACGTGGATCCGGGTCACGAAGGGAGCCCCGCGGTTGTCGGGGCGCGCATACCGGTACTCGCCTTCGATGCGGAGGATGGCGTGCAGTGGACCGCTGCCCTTCTCGATGGTGGTGAACGTGACCACCGCGCGCGAGGCGTCCTTTCCCCCATCGTCGAGAAGATCGAGGAACGATCCCCGCCCCCCCGGCGACTTGAGGGCCTTGATCGCCCCGTCGCCGGTGACGAGCTCCGCGTCTTCGATGAAGCCGCCTTCGCCGCGGACGACGTGAAAACGGATGGCGCCCGTGTCCACCTCGATGCCGCCGTTCTGGCGCTGCGAATTGACGATGCGCAGCGGGCTCGGGACGGGAGCGGAGCGGCGAACCGCGCTCCCGTACTCGAGCCGGTACTGTTTCGACCCATCGGTCAGGAAATCGACCCAGATCCACTGGACGCTCGGGTCGGCGGGCGCCCAGGACGTCACCTCCGTGATCTGCGAAGGGATCTCGGCCCCGCGTTGATCGAGAACGCGGACATGATCCGGCGAGAGAAGCGCGCCTTTTGGGAACGGCACGCCGAAGGTCACCGGGGTGTCGCGGGTGACCCGATCGACGCTCAGGGGAATCGACGCGGCCGATGCGAACGCGGCCAGGGCAAGGAGGG
>DAORUA010000573.1:0-2158 GCA_035432945.1 Vicinamibacteria bacterium
GAGCGGAAGGACCGCCCGCGAAGCGCCGAAGATGCCCGCAGCGCGCGGAGGCCAGCCGTCCCGGTCCGTCTCCCCCAGCAGGCTCCGACTTTCATTCGATGCCGCCTCCCATCGGGGGCGGAGAAGCGAGCAAACGATCATGAACCTCAAGGAACAGCGCCGGGCGGCGATCAAGGCCGCTCAGGACATCATCGGGAAGGCGCAGGCCGCCGGCCGCGACCTGACCACCGACGAGCGGGCCGTCCTCGCCCGCAAGAACGCGGAGGTCGTCGAGCTCTCCGCGAAGATCGAGCGGGCCGACGCGGAGCTCTTCAAGGCCTTCGAGGCCGGCGGCGACCCGGGTGACGGCTGGGCCGGCCGCAGCGGCGGGGCCCTGAGCTTCAAGGGTGTCGCGCAGAAGATCCTCCACAACGAGGACGGCGGGACCCGCAACGTCAAGTCCCTCCTCGCCGCCGGCTCGCAGGCCGTCGAGACGGAGGACGTCGGCCTGACGGTCCTCAAGGAGCGGCCCCCGGTCGCCTTCATGGAGTCGATCCCGGCGAAGGAGGTCGCGGAGAACTTCTCCTACCTGCAGCAGACGGTCCGGACGAACAACGCGGCCCCGGTCGCGGTCGGAGCTCTCAAGCCGACGTCGGTCTTCACGCTGACCCGAGTCGAGGGCCGGCTCAAGGTCGTCGCGCACCTCTCTGAGCCGATCCCCGAGTACTGGCTGAGGGACTCGACCGCTCTGGAGCAGTTCGTCCGGGTCGAGATGGTCTCCGGCCTCGCGGAGGCCGTCGCCGCGCAGGCGATCAACGGCGACGGTATCGGCGAGAACCTCGCCGGGATCTCCACGACGTCCGGGATCCAGACGCAGGCCTTCGCGACCGACGCGCTCACCTCGATCCGGAAGGGCATCACGGCTCTGGAGACCCTCTCGATGGTCCCCTTCCTCGTCGTGATGAACCCCCTCTCGTGGGAGGCGATCGAGCTGACCCGCGAGGGTGGCGCGACCGGTGGTTACCTCCTCGGCTCGCAGGGCCAGCCTCTCCCGATCGACCGCGCGAAGCGCCAGGTCTGGGGGATCCCGGTGGCCCTCTCCACCAGCGTTCCCAGTGGAGCCGCCGCGCCGGCCTACGTCCTCGCCGAGGAGTCGGTGACCCTCTTCCACGACGGGACCGTCGAAGTCAAGTGGGGCCTCATCGGCGACGACTTCGGGAAGAACCAGGTGCGGTGCCGCGCCGAGGGCCGCTTCGAGATGGGCGTGACCCGCCCGGCCGGAGTCGTGAAGGTCACGATCGCCGCCTAGCTGTCCGCCGGCGAACGGGCCGAGGTAGGTCCCGGCCCGTTCGTCGACGGCGAGGCGTCAACGGCCCCCCGCGTTTGGACGCTCCTTCCGCGGGACCGATGGGTGGCACTCCTACACAGCCGCTCAGCGCCAACCAGCACCGCCCCCCGAGCTTCGGCGTCGGGGGGCGGTGCTTCGTGCGGTCGTCGGTCCGGCTCAGCGTGGCGTCAGGGGCGCAAGCCGAACGGTCTTCCCATCGGCGTCGAGCGTGCACCGGTAGGAGTACGTCACGGTGCCGCCGAGGGCATTCGTCCCGGCTACGAGTCCGCTCGCGAACGTGGCCCCTTGGTCTTGCTCGGAGAACTCCGCTGAAGACGGATTCTTAAGGTTGTTCTTCACGAGGTCCTCGCAGGTGTTCTGCACCGCGAAAGGGTTGATGTCACTACCCCCGTCACTGTCGTCGTCACCGCCGCACCCTTGGACCGCAGCGATGAACACCAACACTCCAGCTAAGCCTCCCCAGAAGAGGAAGCTCCGCGACATCCCCGGCTTCACCTCCGGCGGCTCGGGGACTGCCTCGACGGGGGCCTCAGGTGGGCGGCCCTCTCCGACGCGAACCGCGTCGGTCCACTCGGACCCATCCCAAAAGCGTTCGCCCCCGTCGTCCTGTGGATACCAGCCCGCGCTCAGACCCATCGGTGCCCCCTCAGCTCTCCTCGGTGATGTCCGAGCAGGCTATCGACGTCGGAGCTCAGGACGGGCGCGAAACGGCTGGAAGAGCGGGCCTAAACCCAATACCGTTCAGTTAGGGCGGGATGATGCTGTAGGTCGGTGAGTGTTGAGGGCGGGGCCAGTGGGCGTGGTGGTCGCGTTTGACGTGCCATTTGACGT
>DAORUA010000574.1:0-2146 GCA_035432945.1 Vicinamibacteria bacterium
CCTCGCCGCCCGGCTGCATCACGCGCCCGATGCGCTCTCCGGCGGTGAGCAGCAGCGCGTGGCGGTGGCGCGGGCGCTCGTCGGGGATCCTCGCGTCCTACTCGCCGACGAGCCGACCGGCAATCTCGATCCCCGCACCGCGGCCGCCCTGTTCGAGGAGCTTCACACCGTGGCTCGTGAGCGAGGCATCGCGATCCTCTGGGCCACCCACAACGAGACGCTCGCGCCGCGCAGCGACCGGATCCTGCGGCTGCAGGACGGACGGCTCGTCCCTGCGTAGACGAGCTCTGCCTAAGGCCTCTCAGCGGTCACGAGGGCGTAGGGCGTGAGCGTCCCGCGCGGCGCATACCCTCTCGATTTGGCGAGCCGGACCAGTCGAAGGGCGCGATCCGCGGGAGCCGGGTGAGTGGAGAGGTAGGCGAGGAATCGAGCGCCACCCCCGCTCTCCGAGATCCGGGCGAAGAACGCCCCTGCTTCCTGCACGTGACCGTACTCGGCGTTCAGAAGGTCGAGTCCGAGGCTGTCGGCCTCCTCTTCCTGAGAACGATCGAATCCGCGCTCGGTCAGACTGGTGACCAAAGAGCCGGTCTGGGCTGCCGACCCTGCCTGCCCGAGCACCGCGGATGCGGCGAGGCCATACAGGACGCTGCGACCCAGGCGCCGCAGGTGGTGTCGTCCCTGGAAGTGCCCGAGTTCGTGGCCGAGGACGAATGCGAGCTCGTTCTCTGACTTCACCTCGGCGAGCAGCCCGCTCGTGACCATGATGGCGCCGCCCGGAAAGGCCCCCGCGTTCAGTTCGGGGCTGTCGCTGATGGACACCCGAAAGGCATAGGGCGCGCCCTTCCAGTGCGCGGCCAGCCGCGCCACCAGCCCTTGCACGCTCGCGCGTCGTGGGTCCGGTCGGCCCGGGTCCCCAGAATCGGCGAACTGGAGATCCGCGAAGGCGCGGGTCTCGAAGTCCGGCGGGATCAGCCGGACCGCGATGTCGACGCTGAAGGCGATCAGGATGCCCAGCACCACGAGGCCCGCCAGAAGCGACCCGGCCAGACGTCCGAGTTCCCGAACCGGGCTCACGTCACTCACGTTCACGGACTCGTCGGGAACGCGAGGCTCGTAACGCACGCTCAGGCGGCCTTCGGTGTCCCCGGCGTCACGGGCTTCCGCGCTCTCTTGATCCCGGTGCCGTAGGCCAGCATCTCCACCGCGACCACACCGTCCTTCTCCGTGCCGCTCCGGTTGATCCGCGATCCCTCGATGCGGACGTTGATGACCGCGTCGAAGCCCTTCTTCTGCGCGTCTTCGAGCATTCGGACCACCGCCTCACGCCGCGCGCGGTCGAGGAGGGGCTCGTACATGGTGAGCCTTCCCCCGAAGAACTTCCGGAAGCCGGCCACGAACCGCTTGAAGTAGTCGGCGGACATGACCACCGAACCGGTCACGATCCCCGATCCCGTGGGCTCCCATCCGGTTGGGAGGGTCTCGAACGTGGTCACGGGCATGACCCGCAGGCGCGCCTCACGACGGCGCAGGTCCTCAAAGTGATCGCGCTCGCCCTTTTGACCGATGATGAACGTGGCGATGAGCAGGATGGCGGTGAGGCCCAGTCCGATCAGGGCGTCCATCGCGCTACTCGACCCGGACCGCGGTCCCGTAGGCGAAGAGCTCGGCCGCGCCCTGGGCGATGGAGCTTGTGGCGAACCGGACGTTGACGATGGCGTTGGCGCCCATCAGGCGCGCCTGCTCCACCATGCGGGCGGTAGCCTCCTCGCGTGATTCGGTGAGCAGCTCCGTGTAGCCCTTCAGCTCGCCGCCCACGATGTTCTTGAGGCCGGCCATGAAGTCGCGTCCCGCGTGCTTGGCCCGGACCGTGTTCCCGCTCACCAGGCCGAAGAACTGGACGATCTCCTTTCCCGGGATGGTTTCCGTGTTGGTCAGGGTGATCGTGGCTGAGGGTCTTACTACGGGGGGCATGGAAAGGTCTCCTGGTTCGGGTCAGCCCTTGGCGGGCGGGGGTATCGACGACGGGGGTTCCACCGGCGGCGCGTTCCGTAGCGCTTCCGAGATGTTGTACTTGAGCTCGGGGGCGAGCTTCGTGACCTTGAAGTTGGGCACCGCCTTCACCCGGCAGGCGAGCCCGGTCATGGTC
>DAORUA010000575.1:0-2142 GCA_035432945.1 Vicinamibacteria bacterium
GACCTCGCGTCGGACGAGGTGCTGGCGGTCGGCTGCAAGATGACCGGGAACCAGCCGGCCTTCAACCATCTTCCCTGCGTCACCCGGTCCTGCGCGACTCAGGGCTCGTAACCTCACGGTCGGTCCTGACCATCGGCGGGATCGCCTTCGACATCGCGTCGTCCCAGCCCTTTCAGGAGACGAGCGACCCGGCCTACGCGGACTTCGTGGGGGAGGGCGCCGCGAAAGACGGTTCGATCGCGGTCGATCTCGACCAGGGCGACCCCGTCCTTCCTCCCTCCGCCCGGCTCACCTTCGACACCGGATCCGCCTGGTCCGCCCACGCGCTGGAGGGCGGAGACCGCGCCATCGTGATGGCGCTGCCGTCGGCCCGGGACCAGCCGCTGCTTTCCGCGCGCTTCGATCCGGGCGTGACCCAGGTGCGCGTGGTCTGTTCACCCGGGCTCCTGGTGGAGGGCCGGCTCTTCAATCCCATCCGCTACCCGCTCGACCAGCTGCTGATGATGCATCGTCTCGCCTGCGAGGGCGGGCTCATCGTGCATTGCGCCCTGATCGAGATCGGGGGATCCGTGGTGATCTGCCCCGGGGTCTCGGGCGCCGGCAAGACGACCCTGACCCGGCAGCTCGCGGACCCGGGCTTTCGCGTGCTGAGCGACGATCGCGCGGTGATCCGCCGGTCGGAGGACGGCTACCGCGCGCACGGCACGCCGTGGCCGGGCGAGGGCGGATTCGCGGTCAATCGGGGTCTGCCTCTCGTCGGCATCGGCTTCATCCGCCAGGAAGAGAAACCCCTCACCGAACGCATCTCCCAGGGCCAGGCGATCCGCCGTCTCGTCCGGGTGGCGTCGCTGCCCTTGTTCGACCGTATGGCCAGCGATCGCGCCTTCGCGGGCCTGGCCGACCTGTGCGGCCGGGTTCCGACCTTCCTGCTCAGTGTTCCGTCAGATCCCCGGGCCGGTGAGGCGGTGCATGCCCTGGCCGAGGGCCGCGAACTCGCGGGCGGCTAGTTCAGACCCGGGCGCCGAACACGGGTAGAGCGGTGTAGCGGGACGGATCCTCCGCCACCGCGACCCCGCGGAGTTCGACCCAGGCGTGGGCGGCCCGCCCGCCGGTTTCGTTTTCGGACGCGATCCCGATGCGCAGTTCGGCGGGATGATCCGCCTCGGCCAGCAGGGCTTCCAGCACGATGGCGCGGGGCAGGCACAAGGTGGCGCCCGGCAGGGCCTCGCAAGCCATCCGCACCAGCTCGGCCACCCGCACCGGCTCGAGGGGCGACGCCAGGGACACACGCCTGACCAGGCGGCGGGTGGGCGACACGCCCAGGACCCGAAGCCCCAGGCGGGCCAGCGCCAGCATCGCGGCAGCCGCGGTCAGCAGGCCTCGCTCGCCGGGGGGCAGGCCTCGGAAACGAGCGAGTCGAGCCTTCAATCCCTGAGCCTTCCCAGGCTGACGAAGCTGCCGAAGAGCCCCACCGTGGCGCCGATGCTGATCAGCGCGAGCACGTCAGAAGGGCCGAGCGTGGGGGCCAGGGTGGCGCCGAGGTTGGCGGCGCGCATGGCCTCCACCACTCTGCGCAGGACCAGGGCCAGAAGGCCGCTCGCAAGAAGCCCGCCGAACGCTCCGGAGAGCGAGCCCTCGACGAGGAACGGACCCCGGATGAAGGCCTTCGAGGCGCCAACCAGCCGCATGATCTCGATCTCATCCTCCCTCGAGTAGACCGACAGCCGGATGACGTTGGCGATGGTGAAGCCCGAGGCCACCGCGAGCACCAGCCCAAGGACCAGGGCGAGGCCCCTGACCAGGCCCACGAAGGCGGAGAGGCGATTGACCAGGATGGCGTCGTAGTGCACGTCGTCGACGCCGTCCGTCTTTCGCCAGCTGTCGATCAGGCTGGAGACGACGAGGGTCTTGGCGAGGTCCGGCTTGAGCGATACCTCGACGGAGGGCGGAAACGGCGTCTCCCCGATCTCCTCGGGTATGGCGGCGAGATCGGGAAAGAGGCCCTTGAACCTCGCGAGCGCCTCCTCCGAGGTCCGCTCCTCGACGCCCTTCACCACCGGCTGGGCCGTGATCTTCGCCACCAGCGCGGCCCGCTCCGGAGCCTTCAGCTCCGGTTTGAGGTAGACCACGACCTGGACCTTG
>DAORUA010000576.1:0-2140 GCA_035432945.1 Vicinamibacteria bacterium
GTCAGAACGCGAGACGTCGTTCGCGACGAAGAGGTCGGCGTTCTTGCGCTTGAGCTTGTCGCGGCCGTAGGCGACCACGTCGTTCGTCTCCGCGGCGAAACCCACGAGGACCTGGTTCGCACGCTTGCTCTTGCCCAGCCCGGCCAGGATGTCCTCGGTCCGCACGAGGGAGATGGAGACCTCCTCGGCGTCCTTCTTGATCTTGCGGTCCGCGGCGGCGGCGGCGCGATAGTCGGCCACGGCGGCGGCCATGATCACCACGTCGGCCTCGGCCATGCGGCTGTCCATCGCGGCCTTCATCTCGCTCGCCGACTCCACCGGGATCACGGTGACTCCCGCGGGCTTCGCGAGCGCCACCGGCCCGGACACGAGAGTGACCGACGCGCCCCGCGCCCGGGCGGCTTCGACCACCGCATAGCCCATCTTCCCGGACGACCGGTTGGAGATGTAGCGGACGGGATCGAGCTTCTCCTGCGTGGGTCCGGCGCTCACGAGAATCCGCAGCCGCGCCAGGTCCTTGTGCGCGTCGAGGACCTTCAGGACCGCCTCCACGATCTCGGGGGGGTCGGCGAGGCGCCCCTCACCCACCCAGCCGCAGGCGAGATCGCCGCTCGACGGCTCGACGATATGGATGCCGCGCTTGCGCAGGATCTCGAGGTTGCCCTGGACGGACGGGGACTGCCACATGTTCACGTTCATGGCCGGGGCGATGAGGACGGGGCCGGTGAACGCGAGGGCGGTGGTCGAGAGCGCATCGTCGGCGACGCCCTGCGCGAGCTTGCCGATCACATTCGCGGTGCAGGGCGCGATCACGAAGACATCCGCTTCGTCCGCGTACTCGATGTGGAGGATCGAGCCGTTCTCCCCGAGCGGCCGGGCGTCGGTGAGCACGGGAGCCTTCGAGAGGGTCTCGAAGGTCAGAGGTCCGACGAACTCGGTGGCGGTCCGGGTCATCACCACCCGCACGCGATGACCCGCCTTGTCGAAAAGCCTCAGGACCTCACAGGCTTTGTAGGCCGCGATTCCACCGGTGACACCGAGAAGAATGCTGGCCATGAACGGCTCAGTCGATGTTGGTGACGCGCGGAACTTCGGCCTTCATCTCCCAGGAGACGGCGCCGGCAAGGACTTCCTCGATGGCCACGCGGGTGGGCTTGTAGCTGGTGGTGAGCACGCGGGGCTTGGCCCCCGCCTGGAGCTGCTTCGCGCGCTGAGCGGCCACGATGATGAAGCGGAACTTGCTGTCGATTTCTTTGGGGAGGATGAGATGCTTCATGGGCCTGTCGTTGATAAAGGTCTTTGGCAATTGATTCTTTCGTTCGGGGAACCCTGTCCGGGGAATCGCAGGGTGAGCCCGCACTTCGTGCAGTCGGGAAGTATAGCGGATGGAGTCGTTTGGGGCCCAAACCCCCGGTGCTACCATCGGACGATGTCCTCCTGCCGCTTCCTTCTCCTGGCGCTTGCCCTCGCCCTGGCCTCATCCTCGAAGGCCCAGCCCCAGGCCCCCGGCCCCATCGCCGACGCCGAAACCCTCAGGCATTTCCAGGCCCTGGTGAAGATCAACACCATCGACCCGGGCAGCGAAAAGCCGCTCGTCGACTACCTGAAGGAGGTCCTCGAAGCCGAGGGCATCGAAGTGAAGACGTTCGCGAAGGAGCCCGGACGGCCGAATCTCGTCGCTCGCCTGCGGGGCAGCGGGAAGAAGCGGCCCCTCCTCATGATGGGCCACGCCGACACCGCCAGCATCGACCCCTCGAAGTGGACGTTCCCCGCGTTCAGCGCGGCGCGCGACTCCGGGTACGTCTACGGCCGGGGCACCATCGACGACAAGGACAACGTCACCGCGGGCCTCATGACCCTGCTCACCCTGAAGCGCCGGAAGGTCCCGCTCGATCGCGACGTCATCTTCATGTCGGAGGCGGGCGAAGAGGGCAGCATGCAGGTGGGAATCCTTCACATGGCGAACGACAACTTCCCCGCCATCGATGCCGAGTACTGTTTCGCGGAGGGGGCGAACGGCATCCGCACGGACGGGCAGCTGCGTTTCATCACCGTGCAGACCACGGAGAAGGTGCCGAGGCAGGTGGACCTCGTGGCGAAGGGCGCGTCGGGGCATGCCTCGATTCCGCTCCCCACGAAC
>DAORUA010000577.1:0-2139 GCA_035432945.1 Vicinamibacteria bacterium
GCGCCACGGAGTTCCCGGGCCTGATCATGTGGGCGGCGAGTTCGCGCGGGCCGATAGCGCCTCCCGGGTCCTACCAGGTCCGACTGACCGCCGACGGGGTGGCCCAGACGAAGTCCTTCACCATCCAGCGGGAGCCGACACTGCTCAAGGACGTGACCGACGCCGACCTCCAGGCCCAGTTCGATCTCGCCATGCAGGTGCGTAACAAGGCGAGCCAGGCGAACGACGCCATCCTCCTGATCCGCGGCATCAAGGGACAGGTCGACGAGCGCATCAAGAAGCTCGATACCGGCAAGCCTGGGAAGAAGCCGTCTCCGACCCTGGTGGCCGCCCGCTCCTTCAACGACAAGCTGTCCGCGGTGGAGAGCGAGATCTACCAGGTGAAGAACCAGAGTTCGCAGGATCCCCTGAACTACCCGATCAAGCTGAACAACAAGATCGCGGCGCTCCAGGGCGTCATCGAGAGCGCGGACGCGAAGCCCACCGACCAGAGCCGGGAGGTCTTCAAGATGCTGTCCGACAAGCTCGACGTCCAGACCGGCAAGATGGACGCCATCATCAAGACCGACCTGCCGAAGCTCGTGGCCATGCTCCAGAAGCAGAAGCTCGACGCGGTCACGGTCACGCCGCTCAAGACCGACACCAAGTAACCATCACGCGCGACGGAGTCGGGTCTCCCCAGGAGGCCCGGCTCCAGAGTGTGGGGGCGAAGAACATGATCTCACCAGCCGAGGGACTCTCTCGCCTGAAGGAAGGCAACAGGCGCTTCCTCGACGGCGTCGCGCGAGCCGATTCGCTCGTCAACGAGGCCCGCCGCAAGGAACTCGTGAACGCGCACAACCCCTTCGCGATCATTCTCGGCTGCTCCGACGCGCGGGTGCCCGCCGAGATCATCTTCGACCAGGGCCTCGGCGACCTCTTCGTGATCCGGGTGGCCGGCAACATCGTGGCCCCGTCCCAGATCGGCAGCGTCGAGTTCGCGGCGGAGAGATTCGGCACCAAGCTCGTGGTGGTCCTCGGCCACACCGGCTGCGGCGCGATCCTCGCGACCCTCGAAGAACTCCGCCGCCCCACCGAAGGCCACTCCCCGAACCTCCGCTCCATCGTGGATCGGGTCCGCCCCTCGGTGGAAGCCCTGTTCGAAGGCGCCGTCCCCCCAAACGACGAAGCCCTCGAGCACCGCGCGGTCCGCGCCAACATCCGCGCCTCCGCCAACCAGCTCCGCCACGGCTCCCAGATCCTCGAACGCCTCATCGACTACGAAGGCCTGCGCGTCGTAGGCGCCGAATACAACCTCGAAACCGGCGAAGTCGACTTCTTCGAAGGCGCGTAAGCGATCTCGCGGACTTGGTAGCGGGGGCCCGCGGGGCCGCACCGGTCTACCTCGGCACGGTTCACTACGCGACCTATGTGGCCACGCTCCGGCCAAAGCACCTGACGTTCCCTCACATCCGTGGGGCGGCGCGATGCCCGCCCTTGGGGCCCAGGTCGTCTTCAATGAATGGAGCGGAGCTGCCGCTCCGCGGTTGTGTCAGAGGAGGTTTGGGCCCGCGCGCCGCCCCACTCGTTCGGGAACGGTGCTTTGGCCTCCGCACGCGGGGTCCGCGCGCCAAGGTCGCACCGTCGGATGCCGCCGGGGCCCCGCTCCATCTCTGGGTCCACGTACCGCCCCCGAGAAACCGCGCGAACGGGCTCGGCGCAAGGGCTTTCCGCAGTTTGAGGGGACAGAAGTCTAGTAACGCCTCACGCGGCGTTCGGGCCCCGCAGGACTCGCGCTGGCAGGAAGATGAGGGCCTTCACGAAAGCGAGGACCCCGCCGACCGCGATGCCCACCAGCCGGAAGGGCAGGAGCAGCAGCCAGACAATGGGGTAGAGCACCAGAGCGAACAGTGCTAGCGGCCAGCACAGCACCAGCAGGATCAACCACAGCAGGAACTTGGCCAAGGTGGACCTCCTTGCGATGAGCGCGCTCGACGCCGAGCCCGCCCACAGCGCAGTTTACGCCGCGCGGCTGCTGGGGCTTGACTCTGGAGAGGCTTGTCAGGATCCTGGACCTTGAAGACGAGCCGACGTGAATCGCCCGGTCGTGCAACGAGAAGCGCCTGCGAGGATTCGAGACCGAGCGCCAGCGAAGGACCC
>DAORUA010000578.1:0-2128 GCA_035432945.1 Vicinamibacteria bacterium
CCTCGCTGAGCCGCCCGGTGGCGAGACACAGGCCGCGGAGGGCGATGAAGGTGTCACGGCCCCAGTCGGTGAACCAGGGGTAACCCGCAAGGACGGTCCGGCCCTCTCCGCGCTGAACCACGTAGGCCGAGGCCGCGCGAACGAGGGGCGACGGATCCGCCTCCCGGCGCGCCCGCTCGGCCGCTCGCATCGACGCCACCTCCTCGACGAGGGAGGCCCCGTCGAGGCCGTGGGTCGCGGATTCGGTTCCGAGCACCAGGAGAGCTTCGCCCCGCGCGAGGTCGAAGGTGTAGATCCCGGGCGCTCCCAGGTCCTCGAAGCAGTCGAGACCCCGGTCGCGTTCCTCCGTGTAGAGGAATTCCCGGTACCAGTAGGCCTGCTCTTCGAAGACGCCATTCGACAAGGCGACCACCTCGGGTTCGCTCGCGTAGGGCTGAAACACCAGGCGCCCCCTCGCCGCATCCACCTCGGGCTTGAACTTGAAGTCGGGGTTCTCGTGATGAAGGGCGTGGTAGTCACGGCCGGACAGGAAGGGGCGGACCGTGAGCTTCGCCCCGGTCCCGCCCGCAGGCGCGACCAGGCGCCAGGAGAGGACCACGCATGCCCGACCGCGGGGCACCATGACCGTGTGCTCGATCGTCCGCTCCCCCCCGAGGTCGTAGGTCCAGGTGGGCCAGAGTGAATCGTCGAAGCGGGTCGTCACCGGCCGCCCCTCGTGCCGGACGATCGGCTTGTCTCCCTCGAGCGTCGGCTTGTAAGTCTGGGAGGTGAGGGCCAGGCATTCGCCTCCGGTCTCCACCGTGACATCCACGCCATTGACGAGCACGCGCCGGTCGGTCGGGGGTTTGCGGGAGACGAGGAGCAGGGCGTGGTAGCGCCGCGTTCTCGTTCCCTGGGAGGTGTGCGATGCGAAACCGCCGAGGCCGTCGGCCTCGAGCCATTCGAAATCCGCTCTGGTCATGGAAGCGTCGTCTCCCTTCTCTTCGCCACGTCCTCGATGCATCGTAACGCCAGGGTGGTCCAGCCGGTCTGATGCGAGGCGCCGAAGCCGCGGCCGGTGTCGCCCGAGAAATATTCGTAGAACAGGACCAGGTCCTTGAAGTGGGGGTCGCTCCGATACCGCGGATTGTCGCCATGACACGGGCGCCGGCCGGTGCGGTCCGCGAGGAACGTGGAGGCCAGACGGCGCTCGATCTCGACCGCCGCCTCCCGCAGGTTCATGAGCACGCCCGATCCGGTGGGACACTCCACGCGCAGGGTGTCTCCATAGAAGTCGTGGTACCGGTACAGGGCTTCGACCAGGAGGTAGTTCAGGGGAAACCAGACCGGGCCGCGCCAGTTGGAGTTGATGCCGAAGGCCCGGGTCCTCGAATCGTCCGGGGCGTAGTCGGCGCGATAGTCGCCGGAGGGCGCATGCAGGATGAAGGGCTCGAGGTGATGGCGCCGGGACAGAGACCGGACGCCGGTGGGTGCGAGGAGCGAGGTCTCGTCGAGAAGGTGGGTCAGCACCCGGACCAGCTGCTCGCGGGAGGGAACGGCGAGGATCGCCCGGTCCCGCCGGTCGGCGGCGCGCCGATCGTGGGGGAAATCGATGTGGGGCCGCTCCTTCAAGTACGAGTCGACCCGGGCCTGGAGCTTCGGCAGATGGGCGAGCCAGCGGCGCTCCAGGACGTGCACGGCGAAGAAGGGAATCAGGCCGACCATGGACCAGATCCGCACCGGCGTTCTCTCTCCACGGACGTTGATGTGATCGAAGTAGAAACCGTGCTCCTCGTCCCACAGGCCGCGTCCGTCCGTCCGGTTCACCGCCTCGACCGTTCCCGCGAAGCTCTCGAAGAACTCGACCGCGAGATCGTCGTACTGGGCCGGCTCATTCCGCCCCAGTTCCACCGCCATCCTCAGCATGGTGAGGGCGAAGAAACCCATCCATCCCGTGCCATCCGCCTGCTCGAGATAACCGCCGAGCGGGGGCGTCACCCCGCGCTCGAAGGCCGAGATGTTGTCCAGGCCGAGGAAGCCGCCCTTGAGCAGCCGGTTGCCCGCGACATCCTCGAGGCTGCGCCACCACCGGAAGTTCCGGACCAGCGCGTCGAAGGTCGCGCCCAGGAAGCCCAGTCCCTCGGGGTGC
>DAORUA010000579.1:0-2127 GCA_035432945.1 Vicinamibacteria bacterium
GGGGCGAACGTGGTCGCGACCACGTTCATCACCGGCGCCGCCGTGAAGGCGGGGCTCTCCTTCGCGGGCGCGATGCTCGCGGTGATCCTGGGGAGCCTGGCCGGCGCGGGGCTCGTGGCCCTGCTCGTGCCCGTGGGCTCGAGGTGGGGCGTCCCCTCCATCATCGCCCTTCGCGCGCCCCTCGGGCGGCCGGGCGCGCACGCGGTCGCGCTGATCCTCTACATCACCAACTTCGCGTGGATCGCCCTCAACAACGTGATCGCGGCCTCGGTGACCGAGGCGATATTCCCGGCGGTGAGCATGCGCGTCCTGGCCGTGGGGCTCGGGATCGCGGCCACCCTCGTGGTGGCGGGCGGCCCGAGACTCGTGGCCCTCGCCAATCGCGCGGCGGTGCCGCTCATGGTGGTGGCGGGCGCGGTGCTGGCGTGGCTGGCCCTGGGCGCCCTCGGCTCCGTGCCCGACACGCCGCCCGCCTCGACCCTGTCCATGTGGCAGGCCCTCGACCTCGTCATCGCCTACCAGGTTTCCTGGATCCTGATGTTCGCGGACTACTCGCGCTACAGCGCCTCCCCCACGCGCAGCGGCCTCTCCGTCTTCGCCTCCCTGTCCCTCACCAGCATCCTCGGGATGTCTCTCGGCGCCCTGCTCTGCGCCATCTCGGGCAGCGTCGACCCGGGGGCGATGCTCGCGGCGATCGGCTCGCCCCTGATGGGCGCCGCCCTCCTCGCCATGGCCACCATCACCACGAACTTCGTGAACATCTACCTGTCGGCACTCGCCCTGCGCAGCCTGAACCCGAGGATCAAGGACGGCCCCGCGGTCCTGATCACCGGCTTCATCGGAGCCGCGCTCTCCGTGCTCTCACGCGAGTGGATCGACGGGTACGCCGCGTTCATGGGCCTCCTCGGCCTGATCCTCGTTCCTCTCGGCGGCGTGGCCCTCGCCCAGTTCTTCCCCTTCCCGAAAGGGGTCGAGCCGCGCGAACTCTACGAGGCCGGGGGCCGATTCGCCCGCGCCAACCGGGCCGGACTCTTCGCCTGGGCGGCCGGCGCCTTCGTGTACTGGAAGTTCCAGGCGACGGGCGCCACCCTGCCCGCCCTCCTGGTGAGCTTCACGCTCTTCGCGGCGTGGAGGCGGGGCGGCCGGACGGACTGAGGTTCAGTCGCCCTGTCCAAGGTCGCCGTAGAGGCTGTCGGCGACGATCTGATCCTCGGCCACCTCGTGTTTGCGAATCCGCTGCGCGAGCGATCGGGCGTCGCCGAAGATCTGGGCCATGGGGCCGGCCAGGCACGCCTGGGCGCGCGCGACCAGGCCATCGACCTCGGAGAGGAAGGCCTGGTGCTCCCTCTCCAGCCGGTCCACCCGCTCGGTCTGGTTCGGCGCCATCGAGCGGACCCGGTCGTAGAAGCCCTCGTCCGCCTCCTCGCCGGAGAAATGCGCGGCCAGGGTTGGCCGGGCTTCGGCGAGAATGGCCAGGAGTTCAGGGAGCCCCGCGGCGCTGTCGACTCGATCGGTTATCTCGCGGATGCGCCGATGCTCGGCCAGGAGCCACTCGTCAATGCTCTGTGCGGGAGTTGAGTTCATATCCCCTTTCGAACATCCGGTTTGTTTGCGGGTGCAGAGCCACATTAGCCACCGGATCTCATGGCGAGCCATGAGCCAAATGACCCAGCCCGTGAGCTATCCGTTCCATCCTCCCGCGCGGAGTCGTTTCTGAAGGTGGACCCCGGCTTCCGCCGGGGTGACGGGAGGGAGGCGGAAGGCGGCCACGCAAGGGGTACCCAACCAACTACCCGGCGAATTGAACCTCGTCACACCGGCGAAAGCCGGTGCCTAGCGCGAACATCCGTTTCCAACCGCGACGTCCGCGACGTGTCGAGATCGTTTCTAAAGCTGGATCCCGGCTTTCGTCCCCCAAGGGGAGGCTTCGCGCTGGCCCAAGGCCAGGCTACGCGCCCGGGATGACGGACTTCGCCTGCTATTTCTTCTTCGAGTCCGTCACTTTCTTGAAGTAAGTCCAGCTCGTTTCATTCGGGCGGTTGTCGTCGAGGTCGGGCGGGGTCTTGTAGATCGGGTAGTTCAGCTCGATCTCCTTGCGGGTGGCCTCGGAGAGCTTGTCGTAGCTGT
>DAORUA010000580.1:0-2120 GCA_035432945.1 Vicinamibacteria bacterium
GGCGTTGAGAGCGGGCAGGCCGGAGGCCGCGTGATTCACGAGCACACCGAATTCCTCGCCGGCAACGTCATTCCCGCCGCCGCACAGGAGCAGGGCCTTGGGGGTGCGCCCACTGAGCTTGACCCGGCTCAGCAGCCGATGGAGATCGGCCAACTGCCGGGGGTTGAACGACATGTCTTCGAGGGTGTCGCCGCAATGAGCGTTGGCCTCGACCTCGTAGCCCAGGTCTTCGAGCGCGGAGAGGACATCGCCCCCCGGATGATCGAACCATGAGTCCCCCTCCGCGACCAGCAAGCCCTGGGGGCTGGGACGGGAGGCGCGGATGTGGAGGTTTCTCGCGGTGACCAGATCGATCCCGCTCGCCTTCCCCTTGTGGAAGGCCGCCCTGGCGTCGAAACTCGAGTTTCCGGTCTCCGCGGATTGCGCCCTTACCTCCGCGGTCCGGTGGGTGGTCGATGGCTCAGATTCAAACATGGGCGCTCCAGACGATTTCCGGCTCTGTGAAGGCATAGACGGAACGGGCGGAGGAATTTCAGGAAAGCCTCCCATCGTAAGGGCCGATTTGGCGCACCGGCAAGGAGTTTTGCGCGCCAACCGCGGATGGCGTTATTTGGCGTGGGGAGCTTCGATACCCGCCCGTTGCTCCAATCTTTTGAACCGCGCCTTAACGCGGTTGACCGAAGAGCAGCATCGCCGTGAAGGCGGCGATGAGGCCGACGAAACGCGCGAGCACCTCGGTGTCGGCCCGTGCGGGCCGGTCGGAGAAGAAGGCGCGGTACACCGCCACCACACCGATCAGGCCGAGCAGACCTTCGCGCGAGACCGCCCAGGCGACGCCGAGGCTCGCCGCCACCGCGGCCCGCTGAAGGCGGTCGAGCGCGGCGAAACCCCGCCCTCCGTCGAGCTGCCATACCGGGAGGAGATTGAAGAGATTCAGGTAGGCGGCCGAGTGACCGATGGCCGCCCAGATCCCGTCTCCCGTGGCTCCATAGACCGCATACGCGGCGAGCGCCGCGCCCAGGCCCCACTCCGGACCCGCGAGACCGATGCGGGCATCTTCGCCCACGGTGGAGGGATGCTGATTCATGCGCACGAACGCGCCGAGACCGGGGACGAACATCGGGGCCGAGGCGGGGATTCCATAGCGCCGCAGCGCGGCCACGTGTCCCATCTCGTGGATGTACATGGCCACGAGAAAACCGAGGGCGTACCGCCAGCCCCAGAGGGTCCAGTAGACGCCCCAGGACGCGAGGAAGGAAAAGAGCGTGCTGGCCTTGCTCAGCCCGAGAGTCAGGAACTTGAGCTTGCCGAAGGCGAGCAGCACGAGGCCCTTGGCTTTCCACAGAACCAGGGCGAGCGCGCCGACCACGCCCCCAACGCGGACCCAGCGCGGACTCTCCTCGATGCGGGCGACTGCGGGCCCGGAATCCAGTTCGGCGAGCCGCTTCTCGATGGTCTGACGCTGGCGGCTCTCCGGGGGCAGCAGCGGGATGGCGCGGCGCCAGGCCTGGCCCTCCCCCGCATGGTCACCGCCCTGACGCGCCGCTTCCGCCTGGGCGCCAAGCGCCTTCAGTTCCTCGACATGAACCAGGCGATGACAGTGCGGGCACGAGAGGGCCGTGGCCGCGTACTCGGTGTCGCAGCCCGGGCACGCGACGCTGCTCGTCAAGGCGCTATGTCGCTCGCCGCCGGTGTCGCGGGGTCCGGGATCGACTTCGCGGCCACCCGGAAAGGCCCCTTGACGTCGAACACCCGGCGCGCGTTCATTCTCCAGGCCTGGTGGACCGCGAAGCCGATGATCAGTATCCCGATCAGGTTCTCGACCCCCATCAGAAACGGAGCGGCGAACGCGATCGCGTAGAGGAAGGCGCCCGCAAGCACCAGCGCGCCAAGAGCGCCCAGGACGCTGATGGGCTCGACCGGGCCCCCGCTCCCCCCCGCTGCGGGTACGGTCGAGGGTGACTCGGGCGGCAGAGGATTCGTCGCCCCCGCACCACCGGAGGCCTCGGAAGGCGCAGGGGCGCTCGCCTCCGGGCTCTTCGACAGCTCCGCGTAGATGGGCGGGATGTAGGTGGTGACGATGGCCGCGTAGGTGACGAACGCGGCGAGAAGCTGATATC
>DAORUA010000581.1:0-2112 GCA_035432945.1 Vicinamibacteria bacterium
TAAGTGCCGGAGATCTGGAAACCCTCGGCGCCGGAGGCTTCATTCCCCAGCGCTTCGCGCTTCACACCCTGCGCGCCGAAACCGCCTGCGTCGCCGCGGTCGCGGTTCTGGGCGATCGCTACCGCTCAGGTTCCTAGAGGGTCTCCCCGCAGAACGGGCACTTGGTCGACCGCTGGGGCTGCGGCCGGCCGCAGTTCCAGCACAGGCCGCGTTTGGGCGCCTCGCGCGCCCGCAGGCGCTTGCGGATCTCCTCCATCTCGGTCTGCCGATGATCGATGTCGGCGGCGGTCTGAAGGTCCTCGAGAAGCTCCGAGGCGGAGAGATAGCGCACGGTGAGGTCGGGCGCCATGGCCTTCATCACGATGTCGGAGAGTTCCTTCGAGATGCGGGAGTTGCGGACCCGGGGCGCGGTGCACCGCCCCTGGGAAACCATGCGCTCGATCTCCGCCGGATTCGGGCTGAAATACGGGAGCATGCCGGTGAGCATCTGGTAGAGCATCACGCCGACCGAGTACACGTCGGCGGGCAGCTGCGCCTTGCCCGCGAACTGCTCGGGCGCCATGTAGGGCGGCGACCCGATCACGGTGTTCGCGTGGGCGCGGTCGAGGATCCGCGAGGTGCCGAAGTCGGCCACCTTGAGGATGCCCTCTTCCGAGACCAGCACGTTGGCCGGCCGGAGATCACGATGAAGGATCTGGGCTTTGTGGGCGTGCTCGACGCCCTTGAGGATCTGCACCGCCATCTCGACCGCCTTGAACTGATCGAGCACCTTCTCCCGGTCGAGCAGGCCCTCGAGGCTCTCCCCCTTCACGTACTCCATGACGATGAAGAAGGTTCCGTCGATCTTCTCCGCGGTCAGGATCGCGACGATGTTCGGGTGATTGAGGGCGGCGAGAAGGCGGGACTCCTGAAGGAGATCGTCTTCCTTCCCGGACTGCCGGTGCGGGACCTTGATCGCGACCTTCTTGTCGATCCAGGTGTCGCGGGCGAGAAAGACCGTGCCGAATCCTCCCGAACCGAGGTTCTGGAGAATCTGATATTTCCCGACATTTTGGCCCAGCAGAAACACGCGCGCCGGGGAGTATACGAGGGCTGCTATTCGAGAAACAGGCCCTTCTTGAGTTTGGCCATCTGCTCTTCCGTGAGCTTCTGCTTCCGGAGCGCGCCCATCATGCGCGAGGCTCCGAAGGCGACCGGACGGTAGCCGCAGCCGTCCAGCATCTCCGGGTTCGGCTGATACATCAGGCGGCGAGGGTAGTCGCGGCACAGGCCCGGACGCGTGCCGTAGCTGTCGCAAAGACGCGTGGTCCGATCGAAATGCTCGCACCTGAAGACGAAAGCGTGCAGGAGCTTGTCTTCGCGAACGAGATGGAAGCCGTTCACCTGCTTCTGCCAGGCGAGGAAGAGAGCGCGCAGCGAACGGAAGCGCCGGAAGGGCCAGAAGACGGAGATCGCCGGCGCCTCGCAGCATCTCGCGCACTTCTGGCACGACCCCCCGAGTTCGAACAACGGCTTGTCCCTTCGCCACTTCTTCTCGAAGGCGAGATCCACCTCGAAAGCGGCGAGAGCGAGCCGCTTCAGGACCCTCCGAGGGAAGTTGTCGCGCATGGAAAGCGGGAGGGTAACATCCTCGCCGCCTTGCTCCTTCTCTCCACGCGGTCGCTCATGATCCTGGCCCTCGCGACCCTGGTTCCCCGGGTCCTGCTCGCGACCCTGCTCGGAGTGGTCGGACAGCCGGAGACGTGGGAGTACGACGTCATCGCCGCGCATATCGTCGGGGGCAACGGGCACGTCTACGAGCGCTTCGCCTTCGTCTACGCGGCTTATGCTCCGCCGCTCTGGTCCTGGATCCTCGCCGCCCTGCTCGTCACCACGGGCGAAGCCCGCATCGGCATCCAGGTCCTGCAGGCGGTGTTCTGTTTCGGAGCCGCCGCGGCCTGCGGCGGCCTGGCCCGCCGGATCAGCGGCGATGAGACGGTGGGCCTGCTCGCCGGGGTCCTGGCCGCGGTGCAGCCATCGCTTCTCTACTACTCGGTGGTGAAGAGCGATCCCCTCCCGCTCAACGTCCTCCTGCTCAGCCTGATCGCGGTCGCCGCCACCTCCCTGATCGAC
>DAORUA010000582.1:0-2104 GCA_035432945.1 Vicinamibacteria bacterium
TCATGGCCACGCGATCCTCGCCCCGGACGAGTTCGCCCGAGAGCGCGAAGGAAGCGACAGACGCGCCCACCTGAAGGCGCAGGGCGAACGGTGATCCTTCATCCATGCCGAGGAAGGAGGCGGCCTCTTCCTTCTCGGGGGGATGGCGGAGGATCAGGCGGCCGGTCTCGGCCATGAGCGAGAGCGCGAGCCACTGGATTTCCGGGGCCACGCGGTAGCGGGCCGCGACCCGGTGCACGTCGTGAAGGCGGAAGCTCGATGCGAGGTCGGCGTCCCGGTCGGCGCCCGAGAGCATGACCAGGATCCTTCGATCGGCGGGATTCTGCAGGTCCGAGGCGAGTCCGCGCCAGGGGCGCGCGAACTTGATCCTTCCCCACTCCCGGTCCCGCTTCATCTCCCGATGGGCGATGATGAGCACCAGGGCGCCGTCGCTCGACGCGGAGGCCGCGGCGTCGATGGCGTAGAGAATCTCCGTGACCGGGGCTTCCTCCGCGGCCAGGTCGGACTCGCGGGTGAGAGCGGGCTGGGCCTGGGACTTCAGGGTGGCGAGGCGGAAGCGCCAGTCCACCGAGGGCAGGCGTCCGGACGCGTCGTCTTCATCGATCTGGTCGAAAGAATCCGAGGCCGCCAGCTTCTTCGCGGAATGGAGGCCTTCGATGACCACGTGGGTCCGATGAGGACGGGACTCGTCGCCGCCCTTTGCCCCCTCCAGGGGCCTCGGGCCGGCGGGCTCGGTCTGGCCGAAGCCGTGGCCGCGCGCGGCCAGCATCGAGGCGAGCACGTGGGCGCAAGCACCCGACTTGCCCTCCGGACAGGTGCACGAAATCTGGAAGCGATCCGCCCTCTTCTTGATCACCACCCGCTCGGTGGTGACGTCCTTGACCGACGTGGTGAGAAAGGCATCGTCGATGGCGAGGACCTCCACGCGCCCCGAAGCGAACAGGCGCTGGGCAACGTCTCGAACCTCGGGGGTGAAGACTTCGGAAAACGCCTTGATCACTGGACCTTCCGGATGGTCGCGCGGGCTTTGAGCATCCGCCCAGTTTAGCGACCTGCCCCTGTTCTCCGCCAACGGGGCCTTGGAAAATCGAAGGTCGCTCTTAAAGTAGGCGGCGATGCACCCGCTTGAACTCACTTCCGAGTCGCTGCAAAGAGCCCTCGATCTCGCCACCCGGTTCGTGCGCGAGGAGATCGATTCTCTCGACTCCCAGCCCTCGGCCGACGTCCTTGGCGCCGAGGAGCTGGCGCGAGCCTTCGTGGAAACGCTGCCCGCGTCTCCGCGGCCGCTGGAGACCATCCTCGAGCGCCTGCGGCCGGCCATCCGGAAGTCCTTCAACACCGCGGGCCCGGGCTACCTCGCCTTCATCCCGGGCGGCGGCATCATGAGCGCCGCCATCGCCGATTTCATCGCCGCTTCGACCAACCGATACGTGGGGGTGAGGCCGCCCGCCCCCGCCCTCGCCCAGATCGAGGAGACCGCGATCGGCTGGCTCGCCTCGATCATGGGGTATCCGAAGACCGCGGGCGGGATCCTGACCTCCGGGGGATCGCTCTCCACCCTTTCCGCGATCGTGGCCGCGCGCGAAGCGAAGCTCCCGGACGACTTCTCGAAGGGCACGATCTACATCTCGGAGGACACGCACTACTGCGTGCCCAAGGCCGCGCGGATCGCGGGCTTCCGCGACTGGCAGGTGCGGAAGGTCGCGATCGACGAAAGGCGGCGGGTCGACCCGAAGGCCCTCGCCCACGCCATCGAGATGGACGTTTTGAAGGGCCTCAAGCCCTTCATGATCATCGCGAACGTGGGCACCACCAACACCGGGGCGATCGACCAGATCCCGCGCCTGGTGTCCATCGGCCGGAGCCACTCGATGTGGGTGCACGCGGACGCGGCCTATGGCGGCTTCTTCCGGCTGGCCAGTTCCGGGCCCCGACTCATGCCGGAGATCGAGGAGTGCGACTCGATCACCCTCGATCCGCACAAGGGCATGTTCCTGCCCTACGGCACCGGCTGCCTGCTCGTTCGCGATCCGGAGACCCTGAAGCGCGCGCATTCGATGGACGCGGAGTACCTCCACGATGTTCGCGCCCAGGAACAGCCGAA
>DAORUA010000583.1:0-2102 GCA_035432945.1 Vicinamibacteria bacterium
TCCCGCATTACCGGGGGACAGCTTCCCGTAAGGCAGGCGGTTCATCGGCGTCTCCAGGGGTGGGGCGGGTTCGCGGCGGGCGAGGTTCGAGTATAGGTCGCTGCCGCGATGCACCAGGCGACAAGGCGGGCCTACACTGCGTCGTCCCTCCCATCGAGACCGATGCTCGAGAGGCTCCGCGTCTCGCCCTCGAACTTCTGGAAGAACACGCGGTCCGGGGCCTTGCCGAAGTGAGGCCGAACGCCCCGCTTCACCACCAGGGTCGAGACGCCGCCCGCGGCCGCGACCTTGTAGAGGCCCTGATTCGAGGAGTAGAGATCGGAGCGAAGATACCCGCCGCCGCCCTTGCGATACACGATGGTCGCGCCGTCGGGTGAGAACGCGGGCTCGGCATAGTGGCCGGGATCGGTGGTGACCGTGCGGCCCTCGCCTCCCGAGGCCGGGACTACGCGCACGGACGCCAGCTTGTCGTCGTCCCAGGTCGTGTAGACGACATTCTTCCCGTCCCGCGAGAACGAGGGATACAGCTCCCAGTGATCGGTCTGGGTGGTCAGCCGCCGAGGCGCGCCCTCGGGAAGATCCCGGATCCACAGACGGCCCAGAGCCTGGAACACCACCTTGTCGCCCGCGGGCGAGACCTCGACGAACCGAAGTTGCTTCACCGTGATCTTGTCCGGCGCGACCTCGATCGGGAAGCGCACGGCCTCGGTGATCGCGCGGGTGTCCTTGACGTGGAAGGCGACATCCGTGATCGCCTTCGAAGTCACGTCGATCTTCTTCAGCTTGCCGCCGGCCCAGATGACGATCGCCGAGTCGTCGGGAGTCCACGCGAATGTGGGGTAGAGGCCATGGATCGCCCACGCCTCCTGCATGTCGCGCTCGAGGCCGTCGCTCACCGGCCACTCTCGGCCGGAGGCGAGGTCGCGCAGCATCAGGAACTGCTTGTCGCGAATGCGGCGGGAGAACGCGAGCTTCGTCCCGTCGCGTGAGATCACGGGCCGCACCGCGCCGCCCGGACCGCCGGTCACGGTTTCGCTCTCGCCGGTCTCGATGTTCACCGCGCGGATCGCGTAGATGCCCGCGTAGGGATCCTTGTTGTATTCGAAGAACGCGCCCGGGGTCGCGTCCATCGAGTAGTAGATGGTCTTCCCGTCCTTCGAGAACACCGGCTCGCCCACGTCCTTCTGGTCGTTCGCCTTCTTCGTGACCTGCAGGCCGTCGCCACCGGAGACGTGATAGAGCCAGATCTCGCCCGCGCCCAGCGATCGCGCCGCGGTGAAGTGCTTGCGCGCGGCGATGTACTGGCCGTCCGGGGACCAGGCCGGGGAGTTCAGGAGCCGGAAGGTCTCCTTCGTGACCTGCCTCGGGTTCGAGCCGTCGCGGTTCATGATCCAGATGTTGTCGCCGCCCGCGCGGTCGGAGGTGAAGGCGATGAGCTTCCCGTCCGGCGAGAAGCGCGGCTGCATGTCCCACATCGCGCCGGTGGTCAGGTTCTTCGCTTCCCCGCCCGCGATGGGCAGCGAGTAGATGTCGCCGAGCAGATCGAAGACGAGCTCCTTTCCGTCCGGGCTCACGTCGACGGTCATCCAGGTGCCTTCGGTGACATCGAGATTCGCGGTGGTCTTCGGGCCGGGGGCGCTGTTCACGTCCCACTTCGCATCCTTTGCCGCCGCGGCCGGCGAGGGCGAGGGGCTCTGGGCGAGGGCGGCGCCCGCGGCGAGGACCAGGGCGAGAACGGGCAGGGATCGGTTCATGTGCGGGAATTACTCCTCAGAGAAGCGTTGCATTTCGTCGAGAAAGCCGAGCGTCTTCATGTCGAGCATCCGGTCGAGGTACACGTCCCCGTCCAGGTGGTCGCATTCGTGCTGGATGACCCGCGCGTGGAAGCCGGTGGCGACGACCGAGTACGGCTTGCCGTCGCGGCCCAGGGCATCGAGCCGGACTTTTTCGAAACGGGGCACCAGGCCCCGCAGATCCGGGACGGAGAGGCACCCCTCGACATCGAGCAGGGCCTTCTTCGAAAGAGGTGTGATCGTCGGGTTGATCAGCACGGTCAGGGGCACGCCCTTGCGACCGCCCCGGCCGTCGCCCCCGGGGACCTC
>DAORUA010000584.1:0-2090 GCA_035432945.1 Vicinamibacteria bacterium
CCCTGATCGACGGCAACTCTCTGATCGTGAGCATCGTGGGCGCGTCCTGGGGCGAACAGGCGCCGCTTCGCCAGCGTTACGCCTCGCTCGACAAGCGGACGGGCAAGGTCGAATGGGTTTCCACACCCTCCGCGGCGGCGGTCGAGGACTTCAACAACCAGGCCAACGCCATCGTGGGCGTGATCGGCTCGGAGCGCCTCCTGATCGGCGGCGGCGCCGACGGCTGGATCTACGCCATCCGCGTGCGCACCGGCGAGCTCGCCTGGAGTTACCGCTTCTCCCCCCGCTCGCTCAACGCGCCGGTCACCATTCGTGACGGCATCGTCTACGCCAACCAGGGAGACGAGCCGCTCGAGGGCGGTTTCATGGGCCAGGTCATCGCGATCGACGGCTCCCTAAAGGGAGACCTCACCACCACCGGGCGAAAGTGGCATTCGGACGGCATCACCGCGGCCTTCGCCGCGCCCCTCCTCGACGGAAACCGCCTCTACGCCACCGACAACGCCGGAAATCTGCACGCCCTCGATGCTGCCACCGGAAAGCGCCTGTATGAAACGAACCTCGGGACCATTGGCCGCGGGTCACCCGTCCTCGCCGACGGGAAGATCTTCGCCACCGAGGTGAACGGCAATGTCCACATCCTGAAGCCGCTCGCCGACAAGTTCGAAACCCTGAGCCACGTGGCCCTGAAGATGCCCGAAGGCCGCCATGTCGAGGTGTGGGGGTCGGTCGCCCCGGCCTACGGGCGGCTCTATCTCCTCACCGAGAACTACCTCTACTGCCTGGGCGACAAGAAGGCTCCGTTCAAGGGCCCCGCGGTGGGCGCGCCCTCCACGGTCATGCCCTGGCCGAAGGAAACTACGGGGCCGGAAGGCCCGCTCGCCTCGATCGCCTTGTACCCCGCCGAAACGTCGGTCGCCCCGGGAGAGAAGCTCTCGTTCGAGGTGCGCGGCTTCGATGCCCAGGGTCGCCGGGTGAAGCCTCCCGCCGCGGCCTTCTCCCTCGCGGGCCTGGTCGGGGCGGTCGACGCGAACGGCGTCTTCACCGCGCAGGCTTCTCCCGCGTTGCAGGCGGGGAAGGTGATCGCCAGGGCGGGCGCCTTCGAAGGCAGTGCGCGAGTGCGCGTCTTCGGCGCGCTGCCGTGGAGCGAGGACTTCGAGGGCGGCAAGGTGCCGGGCCACTGGGTGGGCGCGGGACGTCTCGCCATCGGCGACTCCCCGGAAGGCAAGATCCTCTCGAAAGGTCCGGTTCAGGTCGGCCTCAATCGCGCCACCGTCTTCATCGGCCCGGTGACCATGAAGGCCTACACCATCGAATCCGACGTGCGCGCGACCCGGACCGGCCGGCGGATGGGTGACGTGGGTCTCATCAACAACGGCTACACCCTCGACATGCAGGGCGTGCACCAGAAGCTCCAGATCCGGTCGTGGGCGTCCGAGCTGAGCTTCTCGAAGGATGTGCCCTTCGCGGTCGAGAGCGATGTCTGGTACCGGATGAAACTCACGGTCGAGCCGGGGACTTCGAAGACCACGGTGCGCGGCAAGGTCTGGAAGCGCGGCGAGGCCGAGCCCTCCGCCTGGACCATCGAGTTCGAAGACTCGGTGGTCATAGAGGCGGGCGCCCCCGGGATCTATGGCGACTCGCCCGCCAACATCGCCTGGGACAATCTCAAACTCACTTCGAATCGCTGAGGTCAAACGAAATGCGCCGCGTTTTCCTGCCCATAGCCCTGATCGCTGTCTTCCTGGGATCCCAGGGATCCCGACCCGTGGGCTCGCAATCGCCCGATCGGGGTCTGTTCGGCGACTTCCCGACCCGCAACTCCGTGTCCGCCGAGAAGGGCCTCCCTTCGACCTGGGACGCGGACACCGGGACCAACATCCTCTGGTCGCAGCCCGCGGGGTCCCAAAGCTACGCGGGGCCGGTGGTCGCGGGCGGACGCGTGTTCATCGGGACCAACAACGAAGGCAACCGCAACCCGGCGATCAAGGGCGACCGCGGCGTGGTCATGGCCTTCGATGCCAGCAAGGGGGATTTCCTCTGGCAGATGGCGACGCCCAAGCTCCCCTCCGGCCGCGTGAACGACTGGC
>DAORUA010000585.1:0-2081 GCA_035432945.1 Vicinamibacteria bacterium
ACCGCGACACCGGCGAGTTCAACCGCTACGACCAGAAGATCGACATGAACCTCCGGCCCGAAACCAAGGCCAGGTACTCGAAGACCTGGTTCCCGATCCAGCGCGATTTCGAGCTCGCGCCCGGGGCCTACCAGGCGAAGATCATCATCCGGGACAAGAACTCGTCCAAGGTAGGCACGGTGATCCACAACTTCGACGTGCCCGATCTCGCGACCTGGCGAATCTCGACCCCGGTGATCACCGACAGCGTCCAGCCACAGCCGTCGGGCCAGACCAACGCCGCGCCCAAGCTGGTCATGCTGGCCCGGCGCGAGTTCGAGACCGGGGCCCGCCTGTTCGTCCAGTTCGACGTCTACAACCCCACCAAGGAAAAGGCCACGGGCATGCCGAAGGTGACCGCGGGCTACACCATCCGGAGGAAGAGCGACGGCCTGGTCTTCCTCAAGGTCGCCCCCACCATGATCCAGCCCACGTCCCTGGGCCGGCTCTCTCGCATGATCGGGCCTCCCCTCGACGGCGCCGAGCCGGGGGAGTACGAGTTCGAATTGAACCTCAAGGACGAGCTCAACGGCAAGATCCTGGACTTCAAGGAAGACTTCACGGTTCTTCCCAAGGGCGCCGGCATGGCCGCCGTCACCTCGAATCAGAACTGAACGGTCCGGAGGTCGCATGACCATCGCGGCCGTCATCGCGGCGCTCTCCGCGCTTCTCCACCTGTTCGCGGAGGACTCTCTCGGCCCGCTCGGGCCGTTCGTCAAGATGACCCCGGTGATGGTGCTCGCGGCATTTGTTCTCCGCGCGCCCCGGACGCCCGCCCGGCGGCTCGCCGGCCTCGGCCTGGTCGTCGGAGCGGTCGCGGATGCCGCCATCGAGTTCAGCTTCATCGCCGGTCTCGCGACCTTCCTGGTGGCCCACCTTCTCTACATCGCGGCCTTCGTCCGAGTCGACCGGCGCCTCCGCCTGCGGCGCCTCGTGCCCGTGGCCCTTTGGGCCGCGGCCGCTCTTCCCGTACTCGTGACTCACGCGGGCTCGCTCGCCCTCCCCGTCCTGGTTTACGGGATCGTCATCTTCATCATGATCTGGCGCGCCGCCGCCGCTTTGGAAGGACCAGGGTGGAACGCGGGAACCATCGGCCTTCTGGGCGCGATGCTCTTCGGCCTCTCCGACACGCTTCTCGGTTACGCGCGCTTCGTGGCCCCCGTGCCCGCGTCCAGCTTCCTCATCATGGGCACCTACTGGGGCGGGCAAGCGTTGATCGCGACCAGCTTCCTCAAGCGCACATAGCGGACATCGCGAGCCTGGTAGTTAGTGCACCACGCGGGCTTGTACCTTTTGTTTCGTCGCGAGTGAGAACTTCGGGTCGGTGGGTCCGCCCTTGGTGATGCGGTCGGCGACGTAGGCGCCGAGGGCGGGGCCGTGTTTGAAGCCGTGGCCGGAGCCGCCGCCCACCAGCCAGACGTTCGAGTGCTTCGGGTGGCGGTCGATCAGGAAGTCGCCGTTCGAGGAGTTTTCGTACTGGCAGACCTCGCTGCCCACGATGGGGGCCTCCTTGAGGGCAGGGAACCGCTCGGCCACGAAGCTCTTCACCATGGCGGTGCTTTCCGCGGTGACCAGACGCTCGCCCGAATCGGGATCGAACTTCGGGCCGTGCTTGTCGATCGCGCACTTGAAGCCCTTGGTTTCGAGGTCGGGGATTCCGTAGATCTCCGCGCCGAAATCGATCCAGGTGGGCATCTTCGGCGGGCCGAACCGGTCGTCGCCCGGGGGCACGCCGAAGTAGAAGACCTCCTGGCGGGTGGGGAAGATGCGGTCGCCGAGGACATCGGGAAAGATCTTGCCCAGCCAGGGGCCGCAGGCGAAGACGAAGTTCGCGGCGCGCACCGTCCGCTCGCCCACCCTGATCGACGAGACCGCGGCGTCGGTTTGGGGGGCCTCCGCCTGTCCGAGGATGAACTCGCCGCCCGCCTTCTGGAACTCGCGGACCACGGTCTGCACCGCGCGGCGGGCGAAGAGGGCGCCCGACCTCGGTTCGGAGAGGGCCCAGGTGATGGGGCCGAAGTCGATCTGCGGATAGCGCGCGA
>DAORUA010000586.1:0-2078 GCA_035432945.1 Vicinamibacteria bacterium
ATGACGAAAGGCAGGGGCTCTTCGATGGTGAGCGCCCACTCCACTCCCGACTTCTCCGCGGACGCGCGCAGGAGCAGCGAAGTACCGCGCAACAGCGAGGAGAGATCGCACGGCTGCAGGCGGGGCTCGGGGAGCCGCACCACTTCGGCGAGGTCGCGAACAAAGCCGTTCAGGGTGGACAGGCGGGCCAGGCACACACTCACCGCGTCCTCGAAATCGGGGCGGTCGGCCTCGGGCAGGTGCCGGGAGTAGGCGAGGCTCGACTGGAGGAGGGAACTCGAAGCCGCGACCGAATTCCCCACCTCGTGAGCCACCATGCGAATGAGCTTCTCGTAGGCCGCCTTCTCCGCGGCCCGCACTTCCTCGGTCATCTCCTCGAGAAGCAGGAAGCCGCGCTCGTGGCCTCGGTCGGTGAACCGGCTCGACCCGATCCGGATCTTGCCGCCGGCTCCCGTGGTGTGGACTCGAGTCGCGCCCGTGACCGCCGCGGCGAGATCGGATCCGAGCGTCCCGCTCACCTCCGAGGGCCGGCGACCGCGCGCCGCATCCGCGGAGAGGCCGAGCATTCGCGCGGCCGAGGGATTCACGAGATCGATCCGTCCGTCGAAGTCCAGCACGATCACGCCCGACGGCGACGCGTCCAGCAACTGGCTCAGGAAATGATGCTGCTCCAGGAGCCTGGTTCGCTCCTCGCGCAGCGCGTCAGCCATACGGTTGTAGATCGAGACCAGCCGGTCCAGCTCGGGTCGCCCGGTTTCCTTGAACCGCGTGGTGAACTCCTGCTCGTCGAGGAAGCGCGCGCCCTCGGCGAGCAGTTCGAGACTCTGGAACAGGCCGCGGACCAGACGGAATCCCACGAGGGTCGAACCCACGAAGAAAGCTTCCACGACGACCAGCCACCATCGGTCCTTCACCACCAGGGGCACGACCAGGGCGGCGAGGGCGATGTGCAGAACCGCGACGTAGACGAGGAAGCGGTTCTTGAAGCTCAAGGTGACGCTCGCCCGGTCAGACCGTGATGCCGTGCTTTTCGATGCGCCTGTAGAGGGCGGGCCGGCTCATGCCCAGGGACTCCGCCACCCGGGTGAGGTTCCCGGCGTGATGACGCAGGGACTTGACGATCATCGCGCGCTCGATCTGGTCGAGGGTCATGCTGCCCACCGGCGGCAGCGGGTCGCGCGCCGTGCCGGGCGCTTCCATCGCGGCCACGTCGCGGAAGTCCGCGGCGTTGAGGCTCGCCCGCGGCGCCACCAGGACCGCGCGCTCGATGGTGTGCCGAAGTTCGCGGATGTTCCCCGGCCACTCCTGCGCCTTGAGGTAGTCGAGGGCGCCCGCGCTCAGTTCGAGGCCTTCGCGGCCATGGGCCGCCATCACCGCGTGAAGGAACTGGCGGGCAAGAAGGGAGATGTCCCCGCGACGGTCGCGGAGCGGAGGCAGATGGATCGCGATGAGGTTCAGGCGGTAGAGCAGGTCTTCGCGGAACGCCCCGCTCTCCACGGCGTCTCGCAGATTCCGGTTGGTGGCCGCGACCACGCGCACGTCGACGCTTCGGCTCTGGCTGGACCCGAGGACTTCGAAGGTGCGGTCCTGGAGCACGCGGAGCATCTTCACCTGCGAGGCGGGATCGAGTTCGCCCACCTCGTCGAGGAAGATCGTGCCCCCGTGGGCGAGCGAGAAGCGGCCCACCCGGTCGCTGCGGGCGTCGGTGAAAGCGCCCTTCACGTGGCCGAACATCTCGCTCTCGAACAGGCCCGAGGGAATGCCGCCGAGATTCACCTTCACGAAGGGACCGCCGCGGCGCTTCGAGTTGCGATGGATCGCCTCGGCCACGAGTTCCTTCCCGGTGCCGCTCTCTCCGGTGATGAGAACCGAGGCGTCGGTGGAGGCGACCCGGCCGATGATCTGGAGCACGCGCAGGAGGCCGGGGTCTTCACCCACGAGACCCGCGAAGTCGAAATCGTTGTCGAGCTGTTCGCGCGACGCCGCGGGCGCGTCGGGCCCGGGTGCCTTGGCGAGCCCGAGGGCGGTCTCCACCGACTGCACCACCTGGGTGTTCGTCCAGGGCTTGGTGATGAAGT
>DAORUA010000587.1:0-2070 GCA_035432945.1 Vicinamibacteria bacterium
TGACCCAGACCGCGGTGATGGAGATCGATCGCCAGGGCCAGGTGGTGGACGCGCAGTTCCACGACGGCGTCATCAAGTCCGCGGGCAAGCTCGCCTACAAGGACGCCCAGGCCATCCTCGACGGCGATGCCGAGGCCCGCGCAAAGTTCCCTCAGGCGGTGGAGACGGTCGAGCTCTCAGCCGAACTCGCGCGCATCCTGAACCAGGCCCGCAAGGACCGCGGGTCCCTCGACTTCGATCTGCCCGAGCCCGAGCTTCAGCTCGATCCGCTTGGAGTGGTCGAGAACATCACGTCGAACCCGCGTCTTTTCGCCATGCGCATGATCGAAGAGTTCATGCTCGTCGCGAACGAGGCCGTCGCGAAAGCGCTCTCCCAAAAGGGTGTGGCCACGCTCTATCGCATCCACGAGTCGCCCGATCCGGATCGGCTCGAGGAGTATCTCGAACTGGTGCGGACGTTCGGTTTGAAAGTCACCGCCGATCTCGAGCACCCGCAGGGCAAGGACTTCCAGAGGATCCTGCGTCAGGTCGAAGGCCGTCCTGAAGAGCGCCTGCTCACCTACCTGATGCTGCGCACCCAGCGGCTCGCGAGGTACTGCCCCGAGAACCTCGGCCACTTCGGTCTCGCGAGCGAGAACTATCTCCACTTCACGAGCCCCATTCGCCGGTATCCCGACCTCGTGGCTCATCGCGCCTTGCGGGCCCTGCGCCACGGCAAAGATCCGGCCCAGGTGACCTGGCCTCTCGAAGAGATGGCGGCGCACCTGGGCGAGACCGAGCGCAAGGCTTCAGACGCCGAGCGCGACCTGACCGAGTGGAAGAAGGCCCGGTTCATGTTGAACCGCGTGGGCGAGACCTTCCAGGGCGTCATCTCCAGCGTCACCCCGTTCGGGTTGTTCGTCCAACTCGCGGACATCTTCGTCGAGGGCCTGGTGCACATCACCACCATGGCCGACGACTACTACATGTTCCGCGACACCGATCACGCGCTGCGGGGCGAGCGGACCAAGCGGACGTTCAAGCTCGGCGACCGGGTCGAGGTTCAGCTCGTCAAGGTGGATATGGATCGCCGCCAGGTGAATCTGGCCCTCACCGACATCCTGAAGCGGATGGCGAAGCCCGAGGTCGCCCAGAAGGTGCAGACCGCGCGGCGGACGCCGCGAACCGCGCCGAAGGGCGATCAGCCAGAGGTGAGGAAGACCACGCGCACGCGTTCGAAACGGTCGAGGTAGAGGCGACACGGGGCGCGTCTGGTCCGGGGCTCGTGCCGCGCGCGGGCGACCCATGGGTCGCCCCTACGACGGGTTTTTCAGGCGATCGCGGATGTCCTCGCGCGCGGCGCGGTCTTCGAAGCGCAGGCCGGTGACGAGGCGCGCGGTCGCCTCCGCCTTTGTGGGCGTGTCCAGCCGGACGTCCTCCACGGTCAGGTCGCAGTAGACCGTGCCGGGCAGGAGAGGCTGCGGGCCCTTCATCGCGCGCGTCTTGATGAAGCAGGCGAGGTCCGCGTCGTAGATCGCGAGAGTGGCCGAGCCCCGCAGCCGCAGATTCTCGGCGGACTGGCTGGTGGCGCCCAGGGCGACGCGGAGGTGGGTGGCGGAAGCCGCGAAGACCTCGTCGCGGGCGAGCATCATGACGTGGGGACGCATGTATCCGTCGACGGTGATGAGCAGCAGAGCGTGATCCCCGCCTTCGGAGCGGATCCAGGCGGTGATGCGATCGGGGAGGGAGGACTGCGGAGTTGGCGCGAACACGGAGGCCATTCTCTCCGGTCCCTTCGTAGAATGTTCGACACCCCATGCTCAGAAAACGACCGCAGCTTGTCTCGCCCTCGACCATAGCCCTGGCCCTCGCCCTCGCGGTGGGCCCTTCGGTTTCGATGGCCCGCGCGCAGGAGCCCCAGACCCCTCCGCCCGCTCCCGGCAAGCCCGGGGCCACCGACCCGCTGGAGCTGCTCCCCGCGATCGGGAAGATCGGCGCCGAGGTCGGACTGCACGGCGGCTGGTCGCAGAATCCGTACTCGCTGGGCTCGGGCGCGCAGGGCGCGGGCTTCATCAACCTGCCGCTCAAGAA
>DAORUA010000588.1:0-2069 GCA_035432945.1 Vicinamibacteria bacterium
AGCCGGAGGAGCGTCGCAAGCTCGATCCCCTCGAAAAGGGCACGCTCTTCCACGAAGTCGCGGAGCTGTTCCTGCGCGAGCGTCGAGACGCGGGCCTCCTGCCCATTCGAAACAGCGAGGAAGAGCGGAAGCGCCTTCTCGCCACAGGCGACGAGCGGCTCGAGGCCTGGGTCGAGGGCTCCCCTCCGCGGCTGGTCCTGCTCTGGCGGGCGGAGAAGAAGGTCTTCTCGAGCCTGCTCACCGACTGGCTCGCGCGGGAGGCGGAGAGCTACCGGACGAAGAAGGCGATCCCCGCCCACTTCGAGGTTTCGTTCGGCATGCCGTATCGCCGGCCGGACACGAACGAACCGCATCGCGACGAGCCGGTGGCGATACCGCTCGACGACGGCAGCGTGCTCAAGATCTCCGGCCAGATCGACCGCATCGATCGCATCGACGCCGCGGACGGCGGCGGCCTGGTCCTGAGGGACTACAAGACCGGCAAGGCGCCCACCGACAGCGACGCCTCGCTCTTCAAGGGCGGGCGCCAGCTCCAGATTCCCTTCTACATCCTCGCCGCCCAGGAGATCTTCCCGGGCGAGAGGGTGGTCGAGGCGTTTCTCGACTACGTGAACGGCGGCCGGCCCGTGGCCTTTTCCCCGGCGAAGGCCACCTCGGCCACTTTCCGCGCGCTGCTCCTTCGCATCGCCGATCTCATGGGCCATGGCGTCTTCATGCAGGAGCCGTCGGCCTGCACGTTCTGCGACTTCAAGACGGTCTGCGGTCCCAATCCCGTGCTCGAGAGCCGCAAGCGCCGCCGGCGCGTCCACGACCCCCTGGCCCGGAAAGTGGCGGAGCTGAAACAGTTCGCATGACCGGTCTCCTTCCTCACGACGAAGCGGTAAGGGAACGGGTCCGCTCCGAGCTCGAAACGAGCTTCGTGATCTCCGCGGGGGCGGGGACGGGTAAGACCACGCTGCTGGTCGATCGCATGGTCGCGATCGTCCTCCGAGGCTTCCTGAAGCTCGACCAGATCGCGGCGGTGACCTTCACCGAGAACGCGGCGACCACCCTCAAGCTGCGTCTGCGGGACGCGCTCGAACGGGCGCGCGCCGAGGCCAAAGACCCGGAAGTGGTGGCGCGGGCGAGCGAGGGGCTCGCCTCCATCGAACGCGCGCAGGTGTCGACCATCCACGCCTTGTGCACGGCCATGCTGCAGGAGAGGCCGATCGAGGCCGGGGTCACCCCGGGCTTCCGGGTGGCGGACGAGGCTTTGTCCGACTTCATTTTCGAGGAAGCCTGGGAGGAGTGGCTCCAGGACCGGCTCACCGGCGCCGACGATCTCCTCGAAGCCGTGATCCTCTCGCGCATCCCGCTCGAGCGCACCTCGCCTATGGGCGACCCCATGACTCTGCGGAAGCTCGCCCGGCGCCTGGTATCGCAACGCGACCTCGCTCCCCACATCGCGAGTGCTGCGATCGATCCGAAGCCGGTCCGCGACTGGTTCATGGCGAAGATCGCGCGCGCTCACGAGCTGATCCAGGGCAAGCCCGAGGCCGACACGCTCGTGGCCGCGGTCAAAGCGCTTCAGGCGGAGATCGCGAAGACCGCGGGCCTCGACGATCCGGATCTCATCCTCGCCCTGCGGTCGCTGCGGGTCAAGAAAGGCCTCGGCAACAAACGGATGTGGAAGGCGGACGAGGCCTTCGACGAATGCCGCGCCATCACCCTGGAGATCGCCGAACGCGGGGCGGCGTGGGAGAAGGAGAAGAACGCGTCCTTCTACAGCGGCCTGGTGGTGGCCCTGCAGGGAGTGCAGTCGATCTACGAGCGCCGCAAGAACGAGGCGGGCGTGCTCGACTACGTCGACCTTCTGGTGAAGGCGGCGGAGGCGCTTCGTCACAACGCGTCCCTGCGCTCGTATTTCCGGCGGAAATTCCGCGCCATCATCGTCGACGAATACCAGGACACCGATCCCCTGCAGGTCGAGATCATCGAGACCCTGGCCGGGTTTTCGGGCGGAGCGGTCGAGGACCCGAAGCTCGGGGCCGCCTCCTACGTGGTGGTGGGCGACCCGAAACAGTCGATCT
>DAORUA010000589.1:0-2063 GCA_035432945.1 Vicinamibacteria bacterium
GGACTGGCGCGTTCGGTGGTGAACTTCGAAGCCGGGGCTGAAACCCCCGCGGCCGGAGCGTTCACCGCGGTCGGCATCGCGTTCGTCACCCTCTTCCTCACTCCGCTGCTCTTCTTCCTCCCCAAGGCGACGCTCGCCGCCACCATCGTGGTCGCCGTCCTTTCTCTCGTGGACCTCGGCGCCCTCAAGCACACCTGGGACTACTCGCGGGCCGATTTCGCCGCCATGGCGGCCACCATCCTCGTCACCCTCGTGAAGGGGGTGGAGCCGGGGCTGGTGGTGGGCGTGGGCCTCTCGATCTTCCTGCACCTGTACGCCACCTCGCGGCCGCACATCGCGGTGGTGGGTCAGATCCCGGGCACCACGAGCTTCCGCAACGTGGCGCGCCACGCGGTGGTGACCGACTCCGAGATCCTGTCGCTTCGGATCGACGAGAGCCTCTACTTCCCGAACGCCCGCTACATCGAGGACCGCATCAACGAAGCGGTGGCCGCGAGCCCGACCCTTCGTCACGTGATTCTCGAATGCCCGGCGGTGAACACGATCGACACCTCGGCGCTCGAGAGCCTCGAAGCGATCAACCACCGGCTGAAGGATGGCGGGATCACCCTGCATCTCTCCGAGGTGAAGGGTCCGGTCATGGACCGCCTGAAGCGATCTCATTTCCTGCACGAACTCACGGGGAAAGTCCACCTCACCCAGTACGACGCCGTGGCCAGCATCAACCCCGAGCTGGCTCGACGCACGCAGGATGCGGAGAGGGCGCCTTTGGGCGCCAAGGCATGAAAGTCGTCGTCCCGTTCCCGGAGATCTGAAGGAGCAAGGTCCATGGCAAGCACGAACCGGCAGTTCCACCTCGTCCAACTCCCCGACGGGCCGCTGACCCGCGACTGCTTTCGGCTGGCGGAGGCCGCGGTTCCCGAGCCCAAGGACGGCGAGGTCCTGCTCAGGGCGCTCCTCATGTCGGTCGACGCCGCCAACCGGGCGTGGATGCAGGGCGCCACCTATCGGACCGCGCTCAGCGCGGGGACGGTCATGTCGGCGCGCGGGGTGGGAGAGGTAGTCGAGTCCCGGCATCCGGACTTCGCGCCGGGAGACCTGGCGTTCGGCGATCTCGGCTGGCAGGAGTACGCCGCCCTGCCGGGGAACTCCCTGATGAAGCAGCCCCGGGTGACGCCGTCGTCACACCTGCTGAGCGTCTACGGGATCAGCGGGCTGACCGCGTACTTCGGCCTGCGTGAGGTGGCTCAGGCAAAGCCGGGAGACACGGTTGTGATCTCGGCGGCGGCCGGGGCGGTCGGGACCTTCGCGGGCCAGATCGCCCGGATCATGGGGTGCCGGACCGTCGGCATCGCCGGCGGCGACGAGAAGTGCCGCTGGCTGACCGACGAGCTCGGCTACGACGCGGCCGTCAACTACAAGGCCGGGCCGGTCTCGGAGAGCCTGAAGGCCGCCTGCCCCGACGGCGTCGACGTCTACTTCGACAACGTGGGCGGCGAGATCTTCGAGACCGCGCTCTCCCAGATGAAGATGAACGGCCGCATCGCCTGCTGTGGTGCCGTGTCCACCTACGACGCCGCCTCGCAGCCGGCGCACGGTCCGCGCGGCGTGCCCTTCCTGTTCGTGGTGAAACGGCTGGCCATGCGCGGCTTCATCGTCTCCGACTTCTTCGGCCGGCGCGACGAGGCGCTGGCCCAACTGCGTTCCTGGGTCGAGACGAAACGCCTCAAGGTGATCGAGGACGTCGTCGAGGGCTTCGAGAGCCTGCCCGATGCGCTCATCGGACTGCTGCACGGCAAGAACCGGGGCAAGCGCATGGTCAGGATTGGCGAGGAGCCAGGCGCATGAGCGACACAGACGACCGCGGGAAGCGACTCAACTTCCGCCCGCCGCCGCCGTCCGATGCCCCGGAGCCACATCTTGCCCAACCTGTCGCCCCAGAATCTGGCCGCGATCGAGATCGGCAAGGCGGACACTTACTTCATTAGGAGAAGACATGACCAAACAGACCAAGAAATCCGCCACCGTGCCCTTGAACTGGAAGGAGGTGTACTGGACCAACT
>DAORUA010000590.1:0-2046 GCA_035432945.1 Vicinamibacteria bacterium
AGAAACCGCTCAGAAGCCGATTTTACGCATCACGAACCGCGGCAACGAACGGATCACGAGCATCACCCACCGCCACATGAAGGGCGTGTAGAGAACCGTTCGCTTCTTGTCGATTGCCCGAACGACGTCCCTCGCCACCTGCTCTGGCTCGCCCGCGAACGGCGGCGGCTTTAGCCCCGCGGTCATGCCCGTCTTCACGAACCCCGGCTTCACGGTCAGCACGTGGAGCCCTTGGGCGTGGAATTTGTGGTCGAGCCCCTCCAGGTAGGCGGAGAGCGCGGCCTTGGTCGAGCCGTAGATCACGATGGGCTTTCGGCCGCGATCGCCCGCGACCGACGAGAAGGCGACGAGGCGGCCGCCCCCGCGGGCCAGGAGGCGGACGCGTGCTTCCTCGCAGAAGAGGACGGAGTTGGTGAAGTTCGCGGTGAGCACCGCGGCGGCCCGGGCCCGATCGTTCGCGAGTTCGTCCTGGGGGCCGAAGACACCGGCGCTCAGGATCACGGTGTCGAAGCCGCCGAGAGCCGCGTCGGCCGCTTCCAGCGCGGGACCGAAGGTGGCCGGGGCCATGAGGTCGCACAGGCTGGTCGACACCGCTGCCGTGCCGCGGACCTTAAGGTCCTCGGCGCACTTCGCCAGATCGTCGGCGTTGCGGCCGAGGACGTGAATGGATTCGCCTCGCGAGGCGAGCAATCGGGCGAGCGACCGGCCGATGCCACGGGTCGCGCCCAGCATCACTACTTTCATGTGAACTCGAGTCTCGCCGATTGCGCGCTCCGAAGTCGACCCTGAGGGTCGTACTTCTTCTTGACTTCGAGGAAGGCGTCGACCCGCTGGTCCATCCGCCGGTAGTCCGCGGCGCGCGTGTAGCGGTCCTTGGTGAGATACACCCGGCCGCCCAGCTCGATGAGGTGCGCGTTCAGGGTATCGACGATGCGCTGGACATCGTCGCGCGCGGGGAAGTCGGCGGCCACTGTGGTGCCCCGCAGGGGGAAGGAGAGCATTCCCTCGCCCTCGTCGCCGCAGTCCTTGATGACCGAGACCATGGAACTGCCGCCCGTCCGGCGAAGGAGCTCGACGAAGCTCTTCACCCCGGAAGCGCCCGCGGAGTCGGGAATGACGCACTGGTACTGGGTGAAGCCGCGGCGGCCGTAGACCCGGTTCCAGTGGCGGATGGCGTCGAGCGGATAGAAGAAGGTCTCGGGGTGCTCGATCTTCCGGCGCATGGTCGAGGGATGGACGCCGTAGTAAAGCGCGTTGAAAGCCGACACGGTGAAACGCGAGATCGCGAACTCGGGCACGACGAAGGGGAGACCCGGGCGAACCAGGGGCTGCGGCACTCCGGGCCGCGCTTCCTCCGCGGTGGCCCAGCGGCCCCGCATCAGGATGCCGCGTCCGAGTCTCCCGGTGGCGCCGAGGGTGTCGATCCAGCCCATGGTGAAGGGGAAGCGCTTCGCCGCCTCCTTGAGGCCGGCAAGGTACGAGTCGAGATCCGGCATCTTCTCGGTTTCGATCGCGACCCAGGGCGAGGGGATCTTCGGCATCTTGAAAGTGACGTCGAGGATGTGGCCGAGAAGGCCCATGCCGCCGATGGCGGCCTTGAAGAGGTCGGCATTCTCGGTGCGCGAGGCGGTGACGATGTCGCCGCTCGCGAGCCGCATCCGCATCTCGCTCATGTGACCGCCAAACCCGCCGGTGGCGTGATGGTCCTTGCCGTGGACGTCCGCGGAGACCATGCCGCCGAGAGTGATGAACTGGGTGCCCGGAGCCACGGGGGCCGCGAAGTTGCGCTTCCAGAAGGTGCGGTTGAGCTGGAGCAGGGAGAAGCCGGCTTCCGCGCGAATGGCCCCGGTGGATTCATCGAAAGAAAGGATCCGGTCGGCGAGACGGCAGGAAGCGACGACGCCATCGCGTGCGTCGGGAAGCGACGAATCGCCGTACGAACGGGCAAGGCCGCGGGTGAGGGTCGCGTTCTGAGTCAGCGCCTCGATGTCCTCGGCGCACACCTCGCGCCCCGGCCCGAAGACACGTCCCCAGCCCGACAGCATT
>DAORUA010000591.1:0-2038 GCA_035432945.1 Vicinamibacteria bacterium
GCCACTTCAGCGTCGCAGCCTTGTAGCCCTGGCCCTCGACGAACGCCTCCGCCGTCTTCCCGCTCGCCCGCCACGTCTGAACCCGACTCGCCCACTTCGCTTCCCTCTTCGTCATGCGCCCAGTCTGCTCACGCGCGCCGCGTCATCAAAGACGGCGCCCATCCACCGGATACGGATGTCGGCGAGGATCGAGCGTCTTCCACCGCAGGGACAGGCGAGGACGTCGTGGAGGTAGACACGGCGGTGGAGGGAGGCCCAGTCGCGTCTTCCGGTCCACGGGTCGAGGAGCCCGGCGCCGAGGGGTCCTCGGTCCGTCCGCTTGTTCACCCTCGACACCCTCGACGCGCGAGTCCCTCGTTGGCGCGAGGCGCTTCGCCTATCCTCTCTCCCATGGACCTCCGCGTCCGCTCCCTCGGCCCCCTCGACCCGCGGGCCGTGCCGCTCCCGCACGGCACCGGTTCTTCGGCGTGATGTGTCAGGAGGTTCACCCAGGGCGGATCCGGCGGGCGTCCCCTCGCCCGCGGGCGAGCCCATCGCGTCGGCCACCAAAGGAGCGGTAGTGGGGTGTCCGACGGAGGTCCCGGAATCTCGCCCGACGAGGGCGGCAAGGAGCGCGCGCTCGGCGTGAGCGGAGAGGCGGTGGAGAGCGTGGCTCCGCGGGCGCGGCGCACGTTCACTCCAGGAGCCGGAGATGGTCACGGGCGCGCAGGTCAGGTTGCTGAGGAAGCTGATGGGATGGCGTGAATCCCCTGCGTTCCCGAGTGGGGTCGTTCGAGATGGCGAGACCGCGGCGCCTACTCAAGGGACGGCAGCACGACGCAGGACGTACACCGTCCCATGACATTTCGCGTTGACCCGTATGGCCATCATCCCTGGCGTTGGTCCGTCGCTCGGGTGGCTCGGGACATTGCTGCTTACCGAGTAGCTAATGTCGGCCACCCCATCAAAGCCGAGCTTGGCGGCCTTCTTGCGGAAAATATCGAGCACCTCGTCCGAGCACCGATCGAACGCGCTCCCCGGGAACTCGAACGTCCCCATGGCGATGGCGTTTGCGGGGACGTGCTGCCCCGTGGGGCGAATGTCGACCCTTCGGGGATCACGCGGCACGAGGGGCGCGAACCCTACATCGCACAGCCCATCGGGACAAGTTGGAGGGGCGTGAGTGATACACCCCTGCAAACCACCCAGTGCGGCCAGGAGAGTGAACGTCGAGATGCGCTTCATGGTGTGGGCTCCACGAGAATGTAAGTGCGACCCGAGCAGCCTCGCCTGCCATGCACATCAACCGGTCCGATATCACCAACGCCGTCATAGCCAAGCAGAGCTGCCTTGCTACGGAACTTCTCCAGAACCTTAGGCGAGCAGCCAGCATCACTCGCCTCGGGGGAGGTCAGACGAGCCATGTACATGGCGTTTGGTGGCGCCTGTTCGCCCTTCTTCGAGACCAATATCTCGGCCGGAGTGTGTCTTCGTGCCGGGGTGTACGGTATGCCACAGAACCCAGAGTCACACTGGACAGTTACGACCGTGACGCATCCCGAGGTCGCCCCCCCCAGGCAAGCGAAGAGGAATGGCGTCAATCGCATCCCCTGCAGCATTGCCTGCCTCCAGATAGTGCCTGAGTTCTCAAGATTCATGTTCGGTCAGAGGCTATTGGTAAATCAAGAGATGAGCAAGGAAGAAGGCGGAAGGCTGCTGGCCCTGCTGGCCCTGCTCCGACCACCTTCGCCCTGCCCGGGGACGACGCGGCCGTCCGCGAGGAGCGAGATGCGCTCGAGGCTGAAGGGCGGTCGCGCGCCGTAGCGGCAGAGTCTCTCGAGGCCTTCGCGATCGCCGGCGTGGATGAGAACACCCGCGTGGATGTTGAAGGCGAGACCTCGCCTTCGGCTCGGGCCCGCCTTCGACCTTGGTTCGCCCCTGCGGGGCTCACGTCAGGTTCAAAGCCCCGGACCTCGGCGGTCCACGGGCTCTTCTTGCCGCGGTGTGGTGCGCTTCAGAACAGGCTCCTCGAGCGGGGCCTCGTCGCGCGGCTCGGCGC
>DAORUA010000592.1:0-2035 GCA_035432945.1 Vicinamibacteria bacterium
CGAGCATCGGTCTCGATGGGAGGGACGAGCGGGCGCACTTCGCGTCGAAGGACGCGACCGAGTTCAAGGTCTCGCCCGACGGCCGGTGGGTGGCGTTCCGAGAGGGCTTCAAGGCCTTCATCGGAGCCTTCGTCCTGTCGGGCCAGAAGGTCGACCTCGGGCCGAAGACGTCCGCGTTCCCGGTAGCCCAGGTCAGCAAGGAGGCGGGGGAGTACCTCCACTGGTCCGGAGACTCGTCGAAGCTCCACTGGGCGCTCGGTCCCGAACTCTTCGAGCGGTCCGTGAAGGACAGCTTCAAGTTCCTCGCGAACGCGGAGACCCTGCCCGAGCTGCCCGCGACCGGACGCAGCATCGGATTCACCGCGGACGCGGACATCCCGAAGTCGAAGATCGCCCTGGTGGGCGGCCGCGTGGTCACCATGAAGGGGGACACCGTGATCGCGGACGGGGTGGTGGTGGTCGAGAACAACCGCATCGTCGCCGTCGGACCGCGCGGCTCCACCCGGGTCCCCGCCGACGCGAAGGTGGTGAACGTGGCGGGCAAGACCGTGATGCCCGGGATCGTCGACGCGCACTGGCACGGCGCCTTCGGCACCGACGAGGTGGTGCCCCAGCGCAACTGGGTGATGTATGCGAGCCTCGGCTTCGGCGTCACCACCGTTCACGACCCGTCGAACGACACCTCGACCGTGTTCGCGGCCGCGGAGATGGCGAAGGCCGGCCTGATCACGGCGCCCAGGATCTTCTCGACCGGCACGATTCTCTATGGCGCGGGCGGCGACTTCCGCGCCGAGATCAACTCGCTCGACGACGCGCGGTTCCACCTCAAGAAGCTCAAGGCGGTGGGTGCCTTCAGCGTCAAGAGCTACAACCAGCCGCGCCGCGAGCAGCGTCAGCAGATCGTGGCCGCAGCCCGCGAGCTCGGGATGATGGTGGTTCCCGAGGGCGGGTCGCTCTACATGCACAACATGACCATGGTGGCGGACGGGAACACCGGGGTGGAGCACTCGGTTCCGGTGGCGAAGCTGTACGAGGACGCGCTGCAGTTCTGGAGCCAGAGCAAGTCCGGCTACACCCCGACCCTGGTCGTGGGCTACGGCGGTCTCTCCGGCGAGTACTACTGGTACGAGCGGACGCGGGTGTGGCAGAACAAGCGCCTGCTCACCTTCGTGCCCCAGGAGAACGTGGACTCGCGGGCCATGCGCCCCACCATGTCCGCGGGCGACAACGACTTCAACCACGTCAATATCTCGAAGAGCGCCAACGACCTCGCGAAGCGGGGCGTGATGGTGAATATCGGCGCGCACGGCCAGCGCGAGGGTCTGGGCGCGCACTGGGAGATGTGGATGCTGGCCCAGGGCGGCATGACGAATCTGAACGTCCTGAAGGCGGCCACCATCAGTGGCGCCCGCTACCTCGGTCTCGACAAGGACATCGGCTCCCTCGAGGTCGGCAAGCTCGCGGACATCATCGTGATCGACGGCAACCCGCTTCTGGACATCCGGGTCACGGAGAAAGTCAGCCACACGATGATCAACGGCCGCCTCCTCGACGCCTCAAACGGCGACCAGCTCCTCCCAACCCCGACGAAGCGCGCCAACTTCTTCTGGGAGAAGTAATCCCGTCATTGCGAGGAGCCATTCCGTTGGTACGGCGAGCGCGAGCGCTGGCCTTGGCCAGCGCGACGCCTGCCCTCGGGGCACGAAGCAACCCCCTCCCACCACTACCCGCCAGCAGGCGCCACGCAACGGAACCAAACGCCGGCCGTCCGCGTCCCATACACTGACGGCCCTGAGCACGGACGCTCGGGTTCCGCCTCCCCGAGGGCCTATTGAACCCAGCCATCTTCTCGCTGCTTCTGCTGGCGGGCATTCAACAGATTGAACCCCCTCCGCCTCCTCCGGTGAAGGGGCCGCAGACGCGCCCGGTCACCCGCGCGACCGCGCCCGCGAAGATCGACGGCATCCTCGACGACGAGATATGGAAAACCGCCCTCGCCATCCCCATCGAGTACGAGTGGCAGCCCGGCGACAAC
>DAORUA010000593.1:0-2032 GCA_035432945.1 Vicinamibacteria bacterium
GGGGGGGCGGGGGGGTACGCGGAGCACGTGGCCGTGCCCCTCTCGAACCTGATTCCGATCCCCGACTCGATTTCGTTCGAGAACGCGGCCGCCTTTCCCCTCGTCTTCCTCACCGCCTGGCGCATGCTCGTGGTCCGCGCCCAGGTGAAGGTCGGCGAGGACGTGCTGGTGTGGGCCGCGGGGAGCGGGGTGGGCATGGCCGCGATACAGATCGCGAAACTCATGGGCGCCAGGGTCATCGCCACCGCAGGCGGAGAGAAGAAGCTCGAACTCGCCCGGAGCCTCGGTGCGGACGCGGTGGTGGATCACTACAAGGAAGACGTGGTGGCCGAGGTGAAGCGCTTCACTTCGAAGAAGGGCGCGGAGGTCGTCATCGAGCACACCGGAGAGAAGACCTGGGAACGGTCGATCCAGTCTCTGACCCATCGGGGCCGGCTGGTCACCTGCGGCGCCACCTCCGGGCCGAAGGGGTCGACCGACCTGCGATTCGTGTTCGCGAAGCATCTCTCGCTCCTGGGCTCGTACATGGGCAGCCGGGCCGACCTGCTGGCCGCGGCCCCCCACTTCTTCGCCGGGCGCCTGAAGACCCACGTCCACGCGACCCTGCCCCTCGAGCGCGCGGCAGACGCCCATCGCATGATGGAGGCGTCCGAGCACTTCGGGAAGATCGTGCTCACGGTGTGAGCGGCGCGCCCTGCCCCCCGCGCGCCCCCTTCGATCCGCCGTGGTTCACGAGGGGAGGCCACGTCCAGACCGTCCTCGGATACTTCCATCGCCGGAACCTGACCTGGACCCTTCCCACCGAGGATCTGATCGTCGAATCGGAGCCCGGCATCCGCACCCTTTCCCGCGCCACCTGGCAACCGGGAGACCGCGCAGAGGCGCCGGCGCTGATCCTGCTGCACGGGATGGGCGGCTGGGACGCCTCGACCTACATGCTCTCGATGGGCCTTCACGCCTGGGCCGCGGGTTGTCACGTGATCCGGATGAACATGCGAGGCGCGGGCGCGTCGTTCGAGGTGTGTCCGCGTCTGTACAACGCGGGACTCGAAGTCGACCTCGTCGCGGTGGCGCGGCGCGTCGCTGCCGTCACCCCGCGGGTGGCCCTGTTCGGCGCCTCTCTCGGAGCGAACCACGTCCTCCTCGCCCTGGGCCGGTCGAAGTCGGCGCTGCCCGGCGAGGTGAAGGCGGCGGTCGCGGTCTCCCCGCCCCTCGACCTCCTGAGCTGCAGCGATGCCCTGCATGCCCCGTCCAATCGCGTCTACGTTTCGCGATTCGTGGCCGACCTCAAGGCTTCCTACGCCAATATCCAGGAGCGCAATCCGGAGTTCTACGCGGCGGGACGCGAAGTGGGAGTGCGCACGGTCCGCGAGTTCGACGAGAAGATCACCGCGCCCTACGCGGGCTTCTCATCTGCCGAGGATTACTACACGCGCTCGAGTTCGGGTCCGTGGCTCCAGGCCATCGATCGGCCCGCGCTGATCGTCTCCGCGGAAGACGATCCGATGATTCCCGCGGACAGCGTCCGGAAGTTCGCGCTGCCGGAGTCAGGCGTGGTGACCCGCGAGATTCTCCCCACCGGCGGCCACGTGGGCTTCGCGGCCCGGACTGCAGCGCCGGGACGCTTCTGGGCCGCGGAGCGCGCGATGGCGTTCCTCCACCCGCGGCTCCAGTAGCGACCCACTACCCGGCCCGTGCAGCAGGAATCACCTGGGTCGTCATTGCGAGGAGCCAGTCCGTTTTGCAGTGCGACGAAGCAACCCCGTCCCACCACTATCGGCCCGCAGGCCCGCAGGCCTGGTAGTGGTGGGCGGGGGTTGCTTCGTCGCGGTACCAACGGAATGGCTCCTCGCAATGACGACCCAACCGCTTCTCGCCGCACGGGCTGGGTAGTGGCTCGCAATGACGAGCCAACAGCTTCTCGCTGCACGAGCTGGCTAGTTATCGCCGCCCCTGTGTCAGCGGGAGACGGCGAGGGGGAACAGCTCGATCGTCTCTTCCTCGCGCACCGGAACCGCGTAGCGGCCGGTGA
>DAORUA010000594.1:0-2010 GCA_035432945.1 Vicinamibacteria bacterium
CGGCGTCTTCAGCGGCCCGGTGCTGATGTTCGTCCGCCTGGCCTTCGTCAAGGGCGAGCCCGGCCTGGCCGCGGCTTCCGTCCTGCTCCTCGGTGCGGCCATCGTGTTCGCGGGATCACGAACCCTGGCCTTGATCCTCTATCCACCGGCGACCCAGTTGGGTGAAACCGGGTCGGTGGCCCAGAATCGTGACTCATGAATCAAGCACGCCGCTCGTTTCTCGCCACGGCCGGCGCCACCACGGTGGCGGCGCTCGCCTCCCGTACGCGGGCCCAGACGACCGCGGCGGCCACCCAAAGGAAAGCCATGCCCATCGAACTCCCCAAGCTCCCGTTTGAAGACAACGCCCTCGCCCCCACCATCTCCTCCAACACCATCTCGTTCCACTACGGGAAGCACCACAAGACCTACGTCGACAACCTCAACAAGGCGATCGCGGGCACCGATCTCGCGGAAAAGCCCCTGGTCGAGATCGTCCGCGCGTCGGCGGGCAAGGCCGACAAGGCCGCGATCTTCAACAACTCGGCCCAGGTGTGGAATCACACCTTCTACTGGAACTCGCTCTCGCCGAAGTCCACCTCTCCGTCGAAGGACCTCGCCGATCGCATCGAGAAGGACCTCGGCGGCATGGCGAAGCTAAAAGAGCAGCTCGCGGCCGCGGCCCTCGGTCAGTTCGGTTCCGGCTGGGCCTGGCTGGTTCTCGATGGCGGCGTGTTGAAAGTCACGAAGACCCCGAACGCCGAGACCCCGATCACCACGTCCGCCACTCCCCTGCTCACGCTCGACGTGTGGGAGCACGCGTACTACCTCGACTACCAGAACAAGCGCGCGGACTACGTGGCCGCGGTCCTGGACAAGCTGCTCAACTGGGAATTCGCCTCCCGGAACCTGGCCGGATAGGCGCGTTGGCTCCGGGGGGCCGTGGGCTTCGGTAGGCTCTGGGCTCCATGGCCCTCCCGCATCGTGATCCGAAGGGGATCGCTCTCTCCATCGGACTCGTTCTCGTCCTGTACTGGCAGGCCGTGTCGGGTGCGGGCTTCTTCTTCCAGAGGGACGTCTGGCTCTACTGGACCCCGCACATCGAGTGGGCGGCCCGCGTCCTCGCGGAAGGACGTCTGCCGCAGTGGAACCCGTTCATCGGTTTCGGCGCGCCCTTCATGGCCGATCCGAATTTCCAGTTCTTCTACCCGCCGTCTCTCCTGAACTGGCTCCTGGAACCGAAGGTCGCGTACTCGGTCCTGGTGGTGGGTCACGCGATCCTCGGGAGCGTGGGCGCCTACCGGCTCCTGCGGCCGCGCGTCCGGAGCTCCGCGGGCGCGCTCATCGGGGCGGCGGTCTTTGTGGCCGGAGGGCCGCTGGTGTCGTCCGCGAATCTCTGGCATCACTACTGCTCCGCGATGTACATGCCCTGGGTGGCCGACGCCTTCCTCCGCCTCCGCGGCGGACGGGGCTCGGTCAGGCGTCTCGCGTTCTTCGCGGCCCTCGAAGCGCTTGCCGGCTCCGCCGACGTCTGCGTGATGACGGGAGCGGGCCTGCTGATGCTCCTGCCCTGGCGCGGGCGCCGGCTCCGGGCGCTGGCGCCGAAGCTTGGGGCGGCGCTGTCGCTCTGCGTCCTGCTCGCGGCGGCCCAGTGGCTGCCCGCCTTGATGGTGGCGAGGAACGCCCAGCGCGCGGCTCTCGATCCCCAGGTCCGCCTGCACTGGTCGGTGTCGCCCCGGTCTCTCGTGGATTTCGTCCTCCCGCTGACCGGTGCTGCCCACGTCGCGGGCGGCGCGGACGACTACGAGGAGCGGTCGCGGCTCATTCCCTGGATGTACCTTGGGGCCTCCACCCTTCCGCTCCTTGTCGTGGGCGCTCGACGCACGCCGCGGGGGGCCCTGCTGCTGCTCATCACCGTCCTCGTCAGCCTCGGCCGTCACATCCCGCTCGTGTCGTGGCTCTCCTTCCTGCCGGTCATCGCCATCGTCGATTTCCTCGAGTCCGCCTCCAACCTCACCATCGCCAGCGAGG
>DAORUA010000595.1:0-2010 GCA_035432945.1 Vicinamibacteria bacterium
GGTCAACATGAAGGCGGAGAGTTCCGGGGACTCGCTCCAGCCGCGGGCCGAGGTCTCGGCCCAGACTTCGTTCTCGTCCAGGCCGATGACCCGGGCCCGCACCCCGCCCTGCTTCGAGGCGTCCGCGAACATGTCCGCCCGGATCGGCTGGTACATGACGCTCGTGAACTCGAAGGGCTCATAGCCGGATTCGCTGAGCAGGGCAAGGGCGGTCGGGTCGGCGAGGGGGCTCACCTCGTGGAAGACGGGGGCGCCGAGATCCCGGAAGAACGACTCGATCCGGTCGAGATCAGCCTTCGTGACCGGCTGCTCGATGCCAAGGCAGAAGGTCTGAGTGAGAGGGGAGTCGACCCCATCGAACATGGCGTGGGCGCCCGCGACCTCGACATGCACGGCGCGGCTCTCGGGATAGGCCTTGGCCCGGGCCTCCACGAAGTCGATGTTGCTCTGAGCCTCCGTGCGTTCGAGCCTCCGGGAGAGGGCGAGGTCGGCGAAGGGATACGTCCGGGAGTCGGGCATCCTTTCAATCTATCGCGCCGGGTCGCCCTCCGCGGCACGGGCCCGGGGGTCAGGCCTGGCCGTGCCTCCGCGCACGAAGCTGGGCCGCGGCCGCCCGCTCCTGCAGGCTCGCGACCGCGAGCCGGGTCTCGCGCACCAGCAACACCGACGCGTAGACCAGCGAGGCCACGGCCAAAGCACCCGCGAGAATGGCGGCCGACTCGAGGGTCATGGTCACGAAACTCTGGCCCGACGCGACGAAGGTCGCGCCAAGCAGCGAGGCGAGGGTCGCGATGGAGAATCCGGTGAGGGCGACATACACGCTGCGCAGGGCGCGCAGGAGAAGCAGGGAGCGGGCCTCGGCCACGCCCAGGTCCCGGGACCGGCGGGCGGCGACGTCATCGGCCACCACCTCGGGCCCCTCGATCTCCCGCGAGAGTTCGCGCGCGCGATCCGCGGTCCGGGCCAGGCGGTTGCTCGTGCTCATGGCGAGGACCGTGCACGCGTTGGTCATGATCGCGGGGGCCACGATCAGGGAGAGGGCGGCGAAGGGATTGGCGTCGGGGCTCATGGTCGTTCCGGGATGGCGGTCGGCGGCCGATTGTATAGGCCCGCATCGTTCGCTTGCCGTAAACTCCCGCGTCGCAACATCAGGAAGGGAACCAGAATGTCAACGGCAACAGCACCTCCCGCGGCCCCGAAGAGGGCCAGGCGCGAAGTCCTCAAGAGCGCGGTCATCCGCTTCTGCGGGGACTCGGGTGACGGCATGCAGGTCACGGGCAGCCAGTTCACCAATACCGCGGCCCTGTTCGGCAACGACCTCTCGACCTTCCCGGACTTCCCGGCCGAGATCCGGGCCCCCCAGGGCACCCTGCCCGGCGTCTCCGGGTTCCAGGTGAACTTCTCCTCCACCGAGGTCCACACCCCGGGCGACTCCGTGGACGTGCTGATCGCCATGAACCCCGCGGCCCTCAAGACCAACGTGGCCGACCTCAAGCCCGGCGGCATCCTCATCGTGAACTCGGACAGCTTCACCGAGGTCGATTTCAAGAAGGCGAAGATCACGGCCAATCCGCTCGAGGACGGTTCGCTCGCGGGGTACCGGGTTTTCCAGGTCGACCTGCTCAAGCTCACCAAGGCCGCCACCAAGGACACCGGCCTCGACGCCAAGTCGGTCGACCGGTCCAAGAACTTCTTCGCCCTCGGCATGTGCTACTGGCTGTTCGGCCGGTCGATGGACGGCACCATGAAGTGGATCGACTCGAAGTTCAAGGGGCAGATCGCCGAGGCCAACAAGCTCACCCTCAAAGCCGGCTACGCCTATTGCGACGCCACCGAGGCCTACCAGACCGTGGCCTACGAAGTGGCGCCCGCGAAACTTCCCGCCGGCACCTACCGGAATCTGTCGGGCAACAGCGCCCTCGCCATGGGCCTGATCGCCGCCTCCGAACGCTGCGGCCTGCCTCTCTTCCTCGGCTCCTACCCGATCACGCCCGCCTCCGACATCCTGCA
>DAORUA010000596.1:0-2006 GCA_035432945.1 Vicinamibacteria bacterium
GGTGGATGATCCCGATCACTTCCTCGCGGTTCCACAGGGGCGCCACCATGGCGCTCCGGATCTGGTTGATGCGGATGGAGTCGCCGGAGTTGAAGCGCGCGTCGGCCAGGGCGTCGGAGGTCAGGATGGCGACCCGGTCGGAGAGAACGCGCTGGGCGATGGTCTTGGAGATGGTGATCTTGCCGCGGTCGTGCGACTTGTGGCGGTACTTGGTCACCTTGGCGGTGAGGGTGCTCGCGTCCTTCTCCTCGCCGGTGAGCATGAGGAAGCCACGCTCGGCCGGAATCGATTCGAACACGATGTCCATGACCTGCTGGAGCACTTCTTCGACCGGGCGGGACGCCACCAGGGTCTCGGCCACGCGGGTCAAGACCTTCAGGATCTGGTTGGCGCGCGCGATCTCGGACAGGGCGGACGGCGCCTGGCCGGGCTTGCTGGGCTTCGACTCGACAGCGAGGAGCTTGGAGAGGTCGCCCACGCTGCGGACGATGGTGCCCGAGGCCTCGATGGGCTCGTCGTCGAAGGCGACCTTCGCCTCCGCGGTCTTCCCGAAGAGGATTTCGAGGCTGCCGAGGCTGAACTTGTCGCCCTCGCGGAGCGGGGCCTGGGTGACCAGGTTGCCGTTGATCTTGGTCCCGTTCTTCGACCCGAGGTCCATGATCCTCACCCCGCCCGGGTCCGCGATGAGCTTGGCGTGCTGCCTCGAAATGCCGAAGTCCTTGAGGACCACCTGGCAGTCGGGAGCCCGGCCGAGGATCAGTTCGCCGGACGAGAATTCATGGGTCTTTGGTCCGGTCTCATCAGAGTACTTGATGAAGTAGGCGGGCAAGCGTTCCTGGCTCCTCTAGGTGGGACGAAAGGGATTCTTAGTGTACTTCCCTTTTCAGTCTGCGCAACATGAGGGCGGCCACCGCATCCTGGGGTGAAACACCCTGGACCAGAACCCCGCGAACTTCTCTGGCTATGGGCGTTTCCACCCCGAGCCGGTCGCCGAGAAGGCATGCCGCGGAGGTCGTCCGGAACCCCTCGACCGTGCCCAGGGAATGGAGCACTTCCGAAGGCTCCTTCCCCTCCGCGACCAGCCGGCCGAACTGGTAGTTGCGCGACTGATTGGAGCTGCAGCTCAGCACCAGGTCTCCGAGGCCGGCGAGACCGGCCACCGTCTCCGCGCGGCCTCCCGAAGCCACGACCAGGCGGGAGATTTCGGCGAGGCCGCGGGTGATGAGGGCGGCCCGGGTGTTTTCACCGCACTTGAGTCCGGCCACCATTCCGGCGGCGATCGCGATGACGTTCTTCAAAGCACCCGCCATCTCGGCGCCCTCCACGTCGTCGCTCTCGTAGACCCGCAGGCGCGGCCCGGAGAACGCGGCCTGGACCTCCCGGGCGAGGCCCGCGTCCTTCGACGCGGCCACCAGCGCGGTGGGCTGGCCCGCGATGATCTCGCGCGCGAACGACGGCCCGGTGAGAGCGCAGAAGGGGGAGGCGGGCGCCACCTTCGCGGCGATCTGGGAGTGAAGCTCCAGGGTCTTCGGATCTATGCCTTTCGCGACGCAGACCGCGCGCAATCCCGGCCGCGCCCGCGTCACCATGACCAGGGCCTCGCGAATCGCGAGGGACGGGGTGGCGAGGATCACGAGGTCCGCGCCGTCGAGCGCCGCTTCGACGCCGGTCTCGGCCCGGATTCCGGGCTCGAACTCGAGGCCGGGCAGGGCCTCGTGATTGGAGCCCGAGCGGATCTGGACGGCCTTCGCGACGCTCCGGGTCCAGACCACCGGATCGTGCGCGAGGCGCTTCAGGTGGACCGCGAGCGCGGTTCCGAAAGCCCCCGCGCCGAGGACCGCGATCCTCACTTCTTCGCTCCGAGCTTCGGCTCCGCTCCACGGACGAGACGGTCGATGTTCGCGTGGTGCTTGACCACGACCACCAGGGCGGCCACGACCGCGGTCGCGGTCACGGCGGTGGTTCCACCCAGCAGGTAGGCGGCCACGGGCAGGGCCAGGCTCGCC
>DAORUA010000597.1:0-2002 GCA_035432945.1 Vicinamibacteria bacterium
GGGTTGGTGATGGCCTGGCGCTTGGCGATCTGGCCGACCAGGCGGTCGCCCTTGGCGGTGAAGGCGATGACCGACGGCGTCGTCCTCGCCCCCTCCGCGTTGGGGATGACCACCGGTTGGCCGTTCTCGATGACGGCGACACAGGAGTTCGTGGTGCCGAGGTCGATGCCGATAATGCGTCCCATGCGTCTAGGTCTCCTAGTGCGAAACCGGCTCGTTGATCGAGGGCTCTGCTTCGGCCGCCGCCTGGGCGACCTTGACCAGGGCCGGGCGAATGAGCCGGTCCCCCATGATGTATCCCTTACGGTAGCATGTCGCGATCGTGCCATCCGGGACCCCGGGCACCGGCTCGTAGGAAAGGGCCTGGTGACGGAGGGGATCGAACTTGTCTCCGGTCGGATCCTCTACCTTCACCCCGCGGTTGGCGAGCATGGTGGAGATGTCCTTGAGCGTGATCTCGACCCCGGCCCGGATCTCCTCGGTGGTTCCCTTCGCGGCGAGGGCCTTCTCGAGCGCGTCGAGGGAAGGCAGGAGGTCGGACAGCAGGTGCACGACTTCGGCCTGTCCGGCCGCGTGCTGCTCGCGCTCGGCCCGCCGCTTGTAGTTGGCGAAGTCCGCCCGATGGCGGAGGAGATGATCCTTGAGACTCGCCACCTCCTGCTCCAGGACGGTGACCCGATCGGCCTCGGGGGCCGGTTCCTGGGCCGAGGCTTCCGGATCCTGCGCGTCCGGAGACACGGTTTCGTCGGAAGCTACCGGGAGATTCGAGGCTGACATGGAGGGACAAGCCTCAGTATAGCGAGGCGGGGCCGTCGTTTCCGCATTCAGGACCGGTGGCTTGCCGCCATCTGGCTCGTGCCCTTGAACTCGGCTCCCTCGGCAACGACGATCCGCGCGGCGTGGATGCTTCCGCTCAGTTTTCCCGAGGCGCGGATCTCGAGCTTGTCGGTGGCGGTGCAGTCGCCGATCACCCGGCCGGAAATCACGATCGACCGCGCCGAAATGGTGGCCTTCACCACGCCGGTCTCGCCGACCTCGACCTCGCTCGAGGACTTGATCTCCCCCTCCACCGGTCCCTGCAGCAGGAGCGGCTCGTCGGTGTCGATCTTCCCCACGTAGCGTGTCTTCTCACCCATGACCGTGGCCTTCGCGGACGGCCTGGGCGGCGCATGGGGGGGGGCGGCGGCGGGGGCGCGGGTGCTTGTTCTTGAGCAGGACGAGGATCAGGTTTGCCGAATAGGCCCATGGTTTCTCCGGACGAGAGGAAAGCGGACCGGGAGTTTAATGCCCGGCGCCCGGCCGCCGGATCCCGGGGCGCCGCATGACGGCCGTCATAGGACCCGTGATCGACCTCTCCAAGACTCCAAAGGCATGGGCGCTCCCGCCCCTGGAAGGATCCATCAAATGAAGAGACTCGCAGCCCTCGCCGTATTCGCCCTCCTGGCCTCCGCGATCCCCGCCGCCGCCCAGGGCAAGGACATCGTGGACACCGCGGCCGCCGCGGGAACGTTCAAGACCCTGGCCGCGGCCCTCCAGGCCGCGGGCCTGGTTCAGACCCTGAAAGGCCCCGGCCCTTTCACGGTCTTCGCCCCTACCGACGAGGCTTTTGCGAAGATTCCCAAGGCGGACCTCGATGCGCTCCTCAAGGACAAGGCCAAGCTGGCCGCGGTCCTGAGCTATCACGTGTTCGCCGGCAACGCGAACTCCTCCGACCTGCGTCAACTCAAGGACCTGAGCACGGTCCAGGGCGGCCGGATCAAGATCGAGGCGAGCAAGACCAGCCTGAAGATGGATTCGGCCACGGTGGTCAAAGCCGACGTGCCCGCGAGCAACGGCATCATCCACGTGATCGACACCGTGCTGATACCGAAATAGGGGAGAGCTGGGTCGAACACCGTTGACGCCGAGAAGTGCAGCGACCTAAGATCGCCTTTGTCGATTCGCCCAGAGCGGGCGTAGCTCAGTTGGTAGAGTACGAGCTTCCCAAGCTCGGTGTCGCGGG
>DAORUA010000598.1:0-2001 GCA_035432945.1 Vicinamibacteria bacterium
GGGATTCCGGCCGCACCGGATAGCCGCCGACCTGCGATTGCGAGTCGATGATCCGGCCGGTTCCCGAGACCAGCGACTCGACGATCCGCCGGTCGATCGGATCTCGTTCCGCGGGCCTGGCCCCGGCCCCGCGAAGGACCGCGTTGAGGGTCGCCGCCGGGGTGGCCTCCGAGGGCCCCGCGCCCGAAGCGCCGAGCGGAGTGATGCCCGCATCCAGTTCCCGGAGATCGTTACCCGCCCGGTCCCGGGCCAGATTTCCCGCGGCCTCCACGAAGGCGCCCGGATCCAGCGCGCGCACCAGCACACGTCCCTTCGTGTCCGGCCCGGCGATGGCGACGTTGTTCCGCACCACCGCGCGTACTCCCTCGAGGACTTCCAGATTCCCCCTGGCGCCCACGCCGATCGCGGCCGAGCCCCAGTTGTAGATCACATTTCCGATCACCGCGGCCGCCACCCCACCCTTGAGCCGGGGATTGCGCTCGCGGTTGTGGGCGAAGAGGTTTCCGGCGATGGTGACGTCGCGGATGCCGTCGTGAACCAGGAGCCCCATCGAGTGGGGCCCCTTCTCGTGAGTCGAGTTCAGGAGAGCCTCGGCGATCAGGTTGTCGCGAAAGGAGACGCCGTGCGCGGTGGCGTCCGCCCCCGCCGAGGGGCGGGTGTCGCGGGGACCGGAAACCGACATGTTCTCGTCCACCGCCCAGGTGGCGGAGCAGTTCTGGATCAGGACGTCGTACGCCGGCCGGGGCCCCCGCGCCACCGTGATGCCGTCGGGCTGCCAGGCCGCAGAGGGATCCTTGCGCCCATCGCCCGGCCGCACCGCGAGGTGTCGGACGATGACGTGGTCGGTCTCGATGAGGAGGCTGCCGCGGATCAAGGTGATTCCAGGGAGGGGCGCGGTCTCTCCGGCCACGAAGACGAAGGGGTCGTCGATCTCCAGGGACCGGCCTTCCAGATCGATGACGCCGCCCACCTCGAAAACCACCAGCCGGGGGCCCTTCTCCCTCAGGGCCGCGCGGAGCGAACCCGGACCGGAGTTGCGAAGACTGGTGACGGCCAGGACCCTCGCTTCACTCAGCGGAAAGAGGTCGACCTCTTTGGTGACCGCAGCCGAGGTCGCATCAATTGGTCGGACCATTGCCGGAATATCCGCGCCCTGGCCCGGATCGGCCCTGGAAGCCGAAATAGCCGCTCCGGTGGCTGTCAATACTATGAATATGACTCTCATAAGAGTTTCAGATCGGGTCCTTCGGACCCCTTAATGGTAATACAAGACTTGACATCGCGTATCGAGTGGTCCTATAAGCTTCCTCGAATCGACCGACCCGCGCGCGCCCCGCACCAAGGGGTTACGCGAAAGACGAAAAGCCGCAATTGTTGTGGAGACTCAACCGATGAAGCTTTCATTTCTGCGCCACCTCCTCCTTGCGTGCGCGGCGATCGCGGCGCTGCTGATAACCCCGAGGGCTTCCGCCCAGGACTCCCGCGGCGTCATCCTGGGAACCCTCACCGATGCGACCGGGGGACTCCTCCCGGGCGTGAACGTGAGCGTCACCAACGAGGGCACCAACGTCTCCGTGAACCTGGTGACCGACGGCAAGGGCGCCTACCAGGCAAGAAACCTCAACTCCGGAACCTACAGCGTGACCGCGAAGCTTGACGGCTTCAAGACCGCGGTGCGCAAGGGCATCGAGTTGACGCTGGGCGACGCCATTCCCATCGACCTCGTCCTCTCGCCCGGGGGCGTGTCCGAGGTCGTGGTGGTGACCGCCGAGGTCCCGATCCTCGACACCGTGTCCGGCGTGACCGGCACCACGGTCACGTCGAAGCAGATCGCGGAGCTGCCGCTCGGCGACGGCACTGCCTACATGCTGACCCGCCTGGCTCCCGGCATCATGGACAACTCGGACCTCCACTTCTCAAGGCCCGCCGACAACGGGAACCTTGCGGGCATCGTCAGTAACGGCGTCCAGGGCGGCAACGAGTTCACCATCGACGGCGCGC
>DAORUA010000599.1:0-2000 GCA_035432945.1 Vicinamibacteria bacterium
CCCACTCGGGCTCGAAGGGCGTCACGTTCACGATGATGCCGCAGCGCGCGTAGGTCGACTTCCCCACGCACACCGTGATGACATCGCGGGGGATCCGGAAGTACTCGATGGTGCGGGCGAGGGCGAAGGAGTTGGGCGGGATGATGCAGACGTCCGCCTTCACGTCCATGAAGGACCTCGGATCGAAGTTCTTCGGATCCACGATGGCGGAGTGGATATTGGTGAAGATCTTGAACTCGTCGGCGATCCGGATGTCATACCCGTAGGACGACAGACCGTAGGAGATCAGGCCTTCCGCCACCTGCTTCTCGGAGAAGGGCTCGATCATCCTGTGCTCTTTGGCCATGCGGCGGATCCACTTGTCGGATTTGACGGACATGCAATTCTCCTGATCGGCGGTTAGCGGCCAAAGATGCGCTTGAGAACGGACTCCTCGGTAGCCTTGTCGGCGGGCGGAACGGCCCGGAGACCCTCCAGCGCCTCGCGCGCCGCGGCGTGCTTCGGCTGGAGGTCCAGGGCCTTCCGGTACTCCATCATGGCGAGGGCGAGGGATCCGCGGTCGCGATAGATGCCGCCCAGGGCCGCGTGCGCGTCGGCGTTCGCGGCATCCTCGGCGATCGCGGCCTTCAACTCCTCTTCGGCCAGCCGGGCGCCGTTTTCGACGGCGAGCAGGACCCGCGCCTTGCGCACCCGCGCGATCCGCTTCGCCTGGCCGGAAAGATGGGGCAGAGCTTCGTGAAGGATGGCGAGGGCCTCGAGGAAGAGACCGGCGTCATAGGCCTTGGCCGCGGCCTCGTTCGCCTGGGCAGGATCCACCGGGATCTTCGGGGCGGCCTTCGGATCGGGAGTGGGAACCCCCGGCGCCGTGGACGAGGCCGGCTGCGGAGTCTTCCTGGAAATCGGAGCCGGCGCGGCGGGTGAGGGGGAGGCGCCCTTCATCTGCGCCTTCGGAACCAGCGGGGGCGCGGTCGCCCGGGCCTGGCGATCGGCGCCTCTTCTCAGGGCCGCGGGCCGCGCCACCCCGCGTCGCCGCTCGATCTCCTTGAAGGCCTCGGTGAGCTGTTTCGACATCTGCCCGAGGATCGACCGGAACTCGGGCTCGGGGGTCGAGGCGGGATCGCAGGACCTCAGGAGCTTGAGGTAGGCCGAGCGAAGTTCCTCCGTGGAGGCCGCGGCCTTCACTCCGAGAATCTCGTAGGGATCGGAGGAATTGATGCGCGAGGCCAGGCGCGTCACCGCGAGCCGGCTGATCTGGGTGGTCAGGGAGGTGGCCGGCGGAGCGTCCACGTACTCGATCGCGCCCACCGCGAGAAGGCCGGCCAGGCTCGCGCGGGCCTCGTCGACGTTGGCGGGAGACAGGGCGAGAAGCTGGTCGGCGGTGAGCTTGCCGTCCACCCGGCTCAGGAGGAACGCATCCTCGGGGGTGAGGCGGAAATCGAGATAGAGCAGGCGTTCGTCGCTCGCCTTGCTGAGCCTCTGGCTGGTGTCGCCCAGAAGCCCGGTGAGCGCCGGGTCCCCCACCAGGGTCCAGGTGGCGTCGAGCAGGATCTCGCGGGGATCGAGGCGAGGCTCCTCGAAGCCGGACGTCGGAGGCTTTCGGTGGGGAGCGTCGGCAAACGTGTACACGCCGCCGGTCCACGCCAGGCTCCTCACCAGGACCTCGCGGAGCTGGAGCGCGAGGCCCTGCGCGAGATGATCGTGGTCGAGGAGGGCGTGGCGGAGCAGGGTTTGGCCGAGCCGCTCCCCGGACAGGGCGGCGATCTCCAGGCAGGCGTCGCGGTCCCGAGCGGAAAGCAGGCCGCTCTGCACGAGCAGGTCCCCCAGATTGGCGCCGGGCAGAGTGGTCGCGGCGCTGACGAGGTAACCGTCCGAGAACTCGACATCCGACCGGTCGACCCCGGAAGCCAGATGCAGGGCGCCGGTGCGCCGCGCGAGGAAGATCCGACGGAGAATCTCCGGCAGGACGCCAACCGCGAGAAGTCCTCGGAGTTCCTCCACCC